>NZ_JIBB01000005.1:0-120723 GCF_000620525.1 Acinetobacter sp. UNC436CL71CviS28 | reverse complement strand
GAACTGCGTAAAACGTTGACCTATGACCGTGGACGCGAGATGTCAGAACATAAAATACTCGAAGAAGATTTAGGCATAGATGTATATTTCTGTGACCCACATTCACCTTGGCAAAAAGGCACATGCGAAAATATGAATGGTTTAATTAGGCAATATTTACCTAAAGGGATTGATTTAAATCAGGCAGATCAGCATTATTTAAATCAAGTTGCCATGTCACTGAATACTCGTCCTAGAAAGGCGTTAGATTGGCTTACACCATTAGAGAAATTTGCTCAGCTTGTTGATTATCATATGGCTTTTGAAACTGTCGCACCTCATGTTTGAATTCGCCATATGTTAGAGATCGCTTTAGGCTCGGCATTAATGTATTACTTTGCCACGGAAGCCTTTGAAATAAAAAAGAAACCGGAAGAAGCAGTTTATTATACAGAAACTTTAGATTCTCGAAATAACTCTTTTGTCCGAATGCATAGAGAACCTGTACTTATTAAACCCGCATTAGAAGACCAGTTCCGAGGTATTGTCCGTCAGGCTTACGATTATAGTTGTGGTTCAGCCGCACTTACCACACTTTTAAATGGGTATGTTGGCACTGATTTATCAGAACAACAGACCATGAATGGACTTTTAAAGTTTGGTGAAACAGAACGTATTATTGAGCGGCGCAGTTTTTCCCTGTTGGACATGAAGCGTTTTGTAGAAGCTTTAGGTTTAGAAAGTGGAGGATATAAAGGAGAATTTTCAGATTTGGTCAAGCAGGGTCAGCCTGCAATTGTACCAATCAGTTACGCCGGTTTTAAGCATTTTGTGGTTTATAAAGCCTATAAGAATGGGCGCGTTTACGTCGCTGACCCGGCTTTGGGGAATATAAGTTTTGACGAGCAGCGTTTTAAGGAAATTTGGGAAAATAATACACTGTTCCTGATTAACGTAGCGCCTGAACAAAGAAAAAACCTGTTGGCTTTGCAAGATGCTGATATGCGTCATGTAGAAGATGCCACAGTAAACCGTTATGCCTTTGTAGATATTCAATATCCACAATTCTATATGGAAAAAATTGCCGATAAAGCCTCAACTATACGTCTAGATCGAAATTTGAATAAGGAATCAGAAAGTTATGGGCAACCTACCTATAACTATCTGAGACTCTATTACAAAAATAAATAGCAGCACAGAAATTGTTTGAAATTAAAAAAATAAAAAGGTGGGATGGAAAATGGACCGTAAGTGGATGAATAGAACAGTTTTGGCTTTAAGTATTCAGATGTTATTTGGGGTGGCTTATGCGGCAGAACAGCCGGGAGCGCCAGAGAAGGAGAAAACAGCAAATCGGCAGAATGTTGAAGCCGCATCTCCTGAACAGCCTATTGCATCAGAAACAGTGTCAGAGCAGCAAGATGCTTCAATGGCTCTGCAACAGCAGGCAGGTGATGCGACTAAAGAAACCAATTTACAGGAAGTGTTTACATCCAATGAGCGTCAGTATTCTTTAATCAAAAAGGGTGATATCTCTGCATATTATGATGTCGACTATACTTATTACAGAGATACACAGCTAGATCTAGAAATGGCTCAAGGGCAGCTATACCAATTACGGGTGCAGGAAAATGCCAGTCATACCCTAACCAATACCTTTACTGCTCAATATGGCGTGCTGGATAATTTAACGTTCACTGCTTCATTACCTTTGGTTGCAAAAACAGATCTGCTCAAAGATGCTTCTACTGCGGGTCTGGGGGATATTTCAGTAGGGGCGCGTTGGGAGCCTTTTCCCTTAAAAGCTGGACGCTTACCGCTGATCTTATTTGGTAATCTTTCCAGTAAAACTGGCGATAGTCCTTATGAGATTAATCCAACAACAGATCTTTCTACCGGTAAAGGATATTATTCGGCAGGTATAGGAGCGAGTACCCGTAAATATATTGATCCTGTTGTACTCTTCGCCTCAGTATCAGCCAACTACGGTTTTAAAGAAACTGGACTGAATCAACGCCGTGGGTCACGGATCATTGATGAGTTTAATCCAGGTATAAGTGGTGGATTCGCTTTTGGTTTTGCCTATTCATTTAACTATGATGTTTCGATGACCATGTCTTATCAGCAAAGTTTCAATACTGATGCTGAATTCACATATACAAGTGGAGAAAGTTATTCGGTTGCAGATCAAACCAGTTCAACCTTTGCAATATCTCTAGGCGTACGGGTATCACCAGAGACTATTGTAAACGGTACACTGGGTATAGGACTGACAGAAGATGCACCTGATGTCTCTTTAGGTCTTTCTTTCCCACTCGATGTTCTGGGTTTTGGTAAAAAATTACGCTAAGAGGCTGGTCGTATGAAAATTAATCGACTTCGCCCGCTAGTGTCTGCAATTTTATTATCGGGCTGTTCCAGTGTTGCATTTGCTCAATTAGGGCAAAATTTATCTGTTGATATTCGGTCATTAACTATGGGAAATGCTGTAACAGCAGACCCTCCCGGGATTAGTGCAATCCATTTTAACCCGGCAGCATTGACCAAAATTGAAGGCTTACAAACCGACCTGCAAGGAATTGTGGCGAATTTTGATATCAAACGTGAATTTACCGTACCTGCTGGCTACAATGTATTTGGTTATTCTGATGACCCATTAGTATGTAATGACGGGCCAGAAGTTGATTCGGACTTGTGTACTGATTTTAAAGGTCCGGTCAGGGGTGATGTAGAGTACGTCAGCCTGTATATTCCGATTTTAAAAAAAATGGTCGATTTGGGCGAAGGGATGCCAATGGTCGCACCAACAGCGGGGATTGCATATAATCCGCCTGGATCTAGAACTACATTTGCTACCGCTATGTATGCACCTCTGGTAGCCGGTTTCGGTGCTGAAAATGGAAATCCTGGTAATTTTATGGGGCAACAGGTTGCCTTGGAGAGGATTACCTATCTATCGCCATCTTTTGCTTATGAAGTGAATGATGAATTATCAATTGGCGCATCTATTGGCATGTCTTATCAAGCCATTGGTCTGAAAACAGATTTACGTTTTCCCAATGAATTGATTGGAATGTTACGTATGATTGATGAGGTTGTCTGTACACCTTTCAAGGAAAACCAGGACATTATTACTGATATCTTACTATTAGGTATTTGTAATGCTGAAGAAGGTATGAATCCTTTTAGCCGTTTTGGACAGATGCAAGTTGCTTTAGAACAATCTCTTAGTCCAAGTTATAACTTGGGTGTACTGTGGGAGCCAACGGATGACTTTAGCTTAGGCATGGTATATCAAAGTTCTGCAAAAATGCGGTTAAAAGGTAAATACCATATTGATAATGCCAAAGCTCCACAAGAACTCATCAATGGTCTCATGTCCTCACCGACTGGGCAGATTCTGGCTGCTATTTTAGGCTTTCCCCGTTCTATTCCAGGAAGTGAGTCAGGGCTGGTGGCTATGGATTTTGAATACCCGGCACACTTTCAGGCAGGAATAAAATATAAAATTTTACCTGATTTACAGCTTAACTTCGATGTAGGCTGGACAGACTATAGGGCTTGGGACAAATTTAAATTTGAGTTTGACCGGGAAATTTCTGCGCTAAAAATTGCAAAACTTTTATCTGAGAATATTGGGGATGCCAATCTGGCCTTACCTCTAGAATTTACTTCGCCATGGAATTTTGGAATTGGCCTCGAATACTCAGCTACAGACCGTTTAAAGCTACGGGCAGGCTATGAACCACGGACCAGCGCTATTCCTGATCATAAACGTAATACCATGGTTCCAATCAATAACGCACAACTATTTGGTCTTGGATTAGGCTATCGTTTTGATGCAGATACAGATCTGGATTTATCAATTGGTTTCTTACAAAGCCGCGATAAAATTCCAGCAGGTGCCAGTAATTTAGGGAATTTGCCTGGGGTAAATAATATCTTGCTGAACCCGTTTGCGGGTTTAAATATGAAAACGGATACTAAAATTACAATCTTGGGTCTAAGTTATAGAACAAAGTGGTAGGCTTTGAAAAGAAAATGAAAAGGGACATCGTCATTAAAATGATATTCGCATTAAGTTTAATGCCAGTATCGTTTGTATCAGCTGGAGAGTTTCATACTATTATTGGTCCTGATGGGCGGCCTATGGTAGTACAACGCCCAGATAAAAGACCTGAAAAACTGGTTCAGCCTGAGGCTGAAACTACCAATTTTACTCATAAACTAAAAACATCTAGGGATGACAAAAGTCAGATAGATGTTGTGATTATGTCATCAAAAAATGTTCTATCTTCTTCAAATGGGATGGAGAAGAAAACAGCTCAAGATATAATTAATGCAGATAATCAGCCGTTGATTGTTGCCCCTAAAGAAATACAGGCTGTTACATCGATAGTTAAACCAGTAGAAAAGTTGCCAGACCATAGTTCTTCTATAAAGCAGCCGAAACAAGTTGTGACGCCACAAAAAAACATTATTATTCCAGAGACGCAAGCAACCCATCAAAAAGAGCAAAAAATCAATACTCCAGCCCTCACCGCACAGCAACAGGCTTTAACAGTAATTGACGGTGAGCAATATATTAAAAGTGAATATCTGGAAGATAAAGAATTTAATATAGATGGAAAAAAACGTTTCTATACTATGCCAGAAGGGATTATTGATACACGTAATGGCTCCACGCGTTTACAGGTTATTGAAAGAGAGAAAGGGGTAGGCAAGTCCACTTTAGATCATCTGTTCAAAAAGAGTCCGATACAGGCAAATCAGGTAATTGTTTTAGCTCCTACTTACTATCGTATATCTCAGGCCGAAGCAGTAGAAAGTTTAGGACAACAGTGTTTTAAAGATAAAAAGATTAAGAAAGCTAAAAGGATGAATGCAGAGCAAGAAATTAATATCTGGCCGCGCGCTCCTTTAAAGGATCAGTTCGATTTTGAAGTGGTTGAACTATCTGGCCAGATACAGCATGTCCAGATTAACTCGTACGCCTCCCAGCAAAACAGACCGACTTTTTATTGGCCTTTAGTCATATTTCTGGATGCAAAAGGTTGTGTCATTGAGGGGGCTGGAGGCTTTAAAAACCATGATACTGATGCCTCGATGATTCATTTTAAAAAACTTGAAGGTGTGATCCGTATACCAGTCCATACTCAGTACTTACTAATGACTCCCTTACTTTCAGCCCCAGATACGCCGAATTATGTACTGAGTAATCAGGGACAGTTAAAACTAATTGCACTACGTTAAACCGAAAAAAAAGAGCATGAAGAATGAAAAATAAATATCTACTACCATTTACGATGACTGTATTAATGGCTGCATTGAGTGGCTGCGGTGGTGAAAGTGCAAATATTATCCCCGAAAAAGATACGATGACGTATGTCAACGGAACATGTAAAGCAAATGATAAAGGATGTACTGAATTTATTTTAGATTATCCCGTTGATGGTCTGAATTTTACCTGTAGTAGTGACGCCAATAATACGTTTATAACTTTAATGGATTTTGCCAACTCTGTAGTTACAGGAACTTGCCGTACAGGCGATAAGGCGGAATTCTTTATGATGGGCAGTGACGACAGAAAAATTAGTCTGGGTGAAGTAGACCTCAATAAAATTAGTTCATCCGATACAATTGGTACGGTTCCTCGTTTGACCTTGCTTGATCTTGCTGCTGGAATAACTGGACAAGATGCCAAAATGCTTCAGCAGAGTGATCCTACCGTGAAAGTTGCCTTAGAACTGGTTAAAATTATTCAGGCATTGGCACTCAAAGAACAAAGAATTGAAGTGCCTACGGATATCCAGGCACTTTATATTACAGATGCAGTAAGACAAAATCTGGAAAAAATTTCTACCTCAGTGACTGCCGAAGATATTGTCAGTAAAAGATATGTTGAATTGATTCGCCCATGGCTGGATGTTTCACAAATTACAGATCAAGATGCTTTTATTACGCTAAATAAATTAGTCAATATTGCTAATTCTGCAGTTTATCAACCTGAATTTGCCGTCTTTCCAACAAATTTAATTGATCAAATAGCAAGTAATGCCGGCTCAGAAGGCATGGTAGGGTGTAATAAACCAGTTTGTGACTTAAATGATATTTCTATTAAACGTGCTTTAGGTCATTTTATGTTGATTACTGACCGGCAGGGCTACACTCTTGGGAGTGGCATTCAATGGAAAGGAAGTGTTACTAAAGCTACATCTGCAGTTATCGGTGCTAATCTGGAACTTATTACCTCTACCAGGCCAGTGAGAATCACTGCGGAACCACAGGATCACTGGATTAATCCACTTACTAAGAGAATAGATCAGCCTTTTACATTTAAAGTCAGTGAACAGAACTCTCAAGATTTACTGATTACTCAAGGTAAACTATTTAATAACAGTATTATGGCCGGGCAAGAAAAGTTCTATAAAAAAATTACCAGAAAAACAACGATCACAGAAGCAGATAAAAATGATTTAGGTCACTGGCAGCAGGACGTAGCCGGTGAATTATTTCAAGGACCTATGGATCTGTACAAAATCTACCATATTACTTATCTGGATAAAAAAGTCTTCAAGTCTATTAATAATAGCCGTGTAGGCGAAAATTATATTTTTCCACTTTATGCTGATCTGACCTTCAAGTTTAATGATACTTCGGTCAATAATATTAAACTCGGCATTGTAGTAGATGCCAATGGAGATATTCGAACTAATATCCGGCCAAATGCAACTGCATCAGATATGTCTACGGCTTTATGTAATTCAGATAGTATCAGCCCGGAATTAATAGATAATTATGGAGTGCAACAGTATCGTTTAGGAACCACGGCCCGCGTATTTACTAATGATAATTCTATTTCTGTACGCATGATTTTAGCCAATGATACTTTTAATAATATCAATGGTGCATTAGTGGGAATGAATGTCAAATTGCAGCTCGCAGAAAATGGTGAAATACTTTCTGTTGGGGGAGCAAGGATACAGCTTGGTGGACTATTAAACGGTAACAGGTCAATTCGCTTTACGGACTCTGCAGGAGAAGCTGTACAATGGGCCAATACATTAGCAAGCTTCCAGAATACCTTTAATAATGCAAACCAGAAAAAGACTGAAAATGATCCAACTAAAAAAGAAGTCACACAGGCTGATTTAAATCTGGCAAAGCTGGCGGGCGGAAAAATAGAAATGACTTTGCCAGACTGTTATCAGGTTAAAACTAAATAAAATTCTGACATCAAATGATTTGTATTTATATGAATCAAGTTCTATAAAAGACCAGAGTAATATTAATTTGTTCTGGTCTTTTTATTATATTTTATATTAGCCGGTGTGATCTATACGCGTACCAATAGTTTCAAGATGGGTAATAAAAGAATTATTTTTCCGGTCTTCAAAATAATGACGTAAAGTCCGCTCGACACTCGGAAAAGCTAATTCAGTCCAGGGAATTTCATGTTCATCAAAGAGACGACATTCAATACTTTCTTCACCCGCTCCAAATGTACCATCAATTAAGTTAGCTTTAAACAGCACATAGATCTGCCCGATTCGTGGAATATTATACATACAGTATAACTGTTCAATATGAATTTCAGCTTCAGCTTCTTCACGGGTTTCACGTGCTGCACCCTGTTCCATGGTTTCAAATAATTCCATATAGCCAGCTGGCAGTGTCCAGAGTCCGTAACGCGGTTCAATAGCGCGGCGACAAAGCAGGACTTTATCTTCCCAAAGTGCTAAAGCTCCACAAATTACCTTCGGATTCTCATAATGTATATTTCCACATTGAACACAGACACGACGAATTTGATGATCGCCTAAAGGAATTTTTTCAGTTGTCTCATGCCCACAAATGATGCAGAAATTCATATACATTAACGCCAGGAGAGGTGGCATTCAGCATAACCGAAATTTTATGCTTTCGCATCATTTGTATGTCAAGCCCGACAATTTCAGCTATGATGAAAATAGAATAAAAGAGCGAAGATAAGGTAATGGCATGGATGATCATTCACTCATACAACTTCTGCAACAACGCTTGCGGTTTTCAAGACGTATACAGCCTGCCCATGCCGCAGTCCTGATTGCTATTACCAATGAGCCTGATCCGAAAGTGCTGCTAACACGCCGTTCTGCCTATCTGAACAGTCATGCAGGTGAAGTCTCGTTTCCAGGCGGGAAACGGGATGCGACAGATACCAGCAATATTGTGATTGCACTACGGGAAGCTCAGGAAGAAACTGGCCTTAACCCGTTTGAAGTAGAGCTGATAGGCGATTTACCTATGCATCGTGCGCGTAATGGTATGTTGGTTAAACCGGTAGTTGGACTTATTCCGGCCGGGTTGGAACTCAATCCGCAGCCTTCTGAAATCGACCGGATTTTTTATGTTTCATTAGACGAACTGATGCATGCACCTCCTGTACCTTATGAGGTTCATTATGCGCATCAGTCATTATATTTTCCCAGTATGCGGATTAATAATGAAATTATTTGGGGCCTGACGGCCCGAATGTTAATTGCGCTGTTTAAATATGGCTTAAATTATAAAAAAGAATGGCCATTCTTGTTGAACTCGCCTACTTTTCAGGCTAGAAAATACTGACTAAAACAAACAGGGAATAGAAACATGTTATATAAATTTGAAGGGCACGCGCCTAAAGCTTTACAGCAGCCTTGGGATGGATGGGTAGCAGACAACGCCACAGTGATTGGTCAGGTTGAAATGGGGCAGCAGGTCAGCATCTGGTTTGGAGCGGTGATCCGTGCAGATAATTCTAAAATCCATCTTGGTGATTATACCAATGTGCAGGAAAATGCCGTATTACATACTGATGCCGGCATCGAGATGAATATCGGGCAATATGTTACGATTGGTCATCAAGCCATGCTGCATGGCTGTACCATTGGAGACAATACATTAATTGGAATTAATTCTGTAATTCTAAATAATGCAGTGATTGGTAAAAACTGTATTATTGGTGCTAACGCTTTGATCCCAGAAGGTAAAATTATTCCAGACAACTCAGTTGTCATGGGGTCGCCTGGAAAAGTCGTGAAACAGGTGGATGAGCAGGTTGCAGCGCATATCCGTTTCAGCGCACTACATTATGCAGAACATTTTAAGCGATTTACACACCTGGAAGAAGTTAAACTTTAACTGAATCTGAAAGAAGAAAATTTAGCCAAGTATAGACTTGGCTTTTTTGTATTTGCTCTGTGAAATCCTCGCCACTGAAACATGAGTGGAGTATGATAGCCAACAATTTTTAACTGATTTTATTTAAGGTTGTGCATGAAATTGCTGGCATTGGAAACTGCCAACGAGCAGTGTTCCGTATCCATAGTAGATGACATTCAGGAGCTGTTCTTTCAGCTGGATGAGCGTACTAAAGCACAGACACAAATGATACTACCTATGATTGAAAAGGGATTGCAGCAAACTTCACTGCAATTGGAGCAGTTATCCGCAATAGCGTTTAGCCGTGGACCAGGTTCATTCAGCGGCGTACGCATTAATGCTGCAGTCACCCAGGCACTGGCTTGGGCCAACGATTTGCCAGTCATTCCCGTATCAACCTTACAGGCACTGGCTCAGGCAGCCTATCGTCTGACGGGCCTCAAAGAGGTGAGTGCCGTACTGGATGCACGGATGCAGGAAGTTTATATAGGCAGTTTTCAGTTAGATGAACAGCATATTATGCGGCCAGTTGCTGAGGAACAGCTACTTGATTATGAGACTGCCAGACAAGCTGTCCAGTTTCCACTGGTGGGTTCTGGTTCAGCCTTAGTTGATACAGCACAGGTAAACTACCAGCAGATTACGGCAACAGCCCAAGATATTGCAGCGATCGCACGAGTACAGGCATTAAAAGCCGAGTGGTTAAGTGCCGAGCAGGCTTTACCAGTCTACTTGCGTGACAATGCGTGGAAAAAAATACCAGAACAAGGTAAAGCATAATTAGGAATACGGTATGGATCTTTTACTGCTATTTAAAGCAGCCATCATGGGTATTGTTGAGGGAATCACTGAATTCCTTCCGATTTCAAGTACTGGACATTTGATTCTGGCCTCAGAGTTAATGGATTTCTGGACTAAAGAAAAAAGTGCAGTCTTTGTAATTGCCATCCAGATGGGGGCAATCGCGGCAGTGATTTATGAATACTGGTCGCGTCTATGGGACGCTGCCACAGGTATGATCACGGGCGAAGAAAAAGGTCGCCGTCTGGGCTTTGGGCTGATTCTGGCCTCGATTCCAATTGTACTGGTGGGTCTGACGTTTGGTCAGCAGGTTAAAGAGCTTCTATTTAATGATGTGGCAGTAGCAATTGGTTTGATTGTTGGTGGCCTGATTATTATATGGATAGAAAAGAATCCACCTAAAGTCAATGCACCTGAAGTTGAGAATATCAGTATCAAACAGGCAATCTGGATTGGCCTGATTCAGATCTTATCACTGATTCCGGGCACTTCGCGCTCAGGCGCAACAATTATTGGCGGCATGATGTTGGGTCTGTCACGTAAATCGGCAACCGAATTCTCTTTCTTTCTCGGTATTCCTGTCATTATCGGAGCCGGTCTTTTAGATCTGTATCAAAGTTATGATGTACTGGAAAGTAATTTTGACTGGTTGGTAATCGGCTGGGGGATTCTAGTTTCCTTTATTTCAGCATTGTTCCTGATTCGTGTTTTAGTCGCTTATGTGGCCAAGCGTGATTTCATGATCTTTGCCTGGTACCGGATCGCATCCGGATTACTGATCCTGTTATTTGCCTTTACTGGCTGGAGATTATGGTAAGCCATGCGCTTATTTTGTGAAGCTGAATATGAGGATCAAGCACAGCACTACGCTGCTGTGCTTGGTTCACGAGGTATAAATTTAGGTATAGAAACAGTTGAGAAAATCAATAGCCGTTTTTTACGCCTGAATCCGGAACTTGCTTTATGTACAAACGCGCAGGGTTTATGGCTATGTGCAAATGGCATGAAAATGCAACCAGACTGGAAAGCTGAAATTCCACGTTTAAAGCGTGCCAGTTTAAAGTCGGAAATGCTTGCCCGCGCCTGCCAACTGGGAGAAAAGCCGCAACTGATTGATGCCACTGCCGGTTTGGGGCATGACAGCTTGCTGATGGCCCATTTGGGTGCAGAAGTCACTTTAGTCGAGCGTCATCCCATTCTATTTACGCTGCTGGAAGAAAGTCTGGCCCAGGCACAAACTGATGCATTCCTGAACTCAGCCGCAGCAAGGATTAAACTGGTTTTTGCCGACTCTGCTGATTATTTGCGTCAGCAAACAGCTCGACAGCACAGGATAGACGTTGTTTATCTTGATCCGATGTTTCCACAGCGTGACCAGAATCAGCAGGACCATAAAAAACAGGCCCAAGTTAAAAAACAGATGCAGCTTTTACATATGCTGTTGCCTGAACAGGGAGAGATGGATTTGGGAGATAGACTTTTATCTCTTGCACAAGCAGTTGCAAAACGGGTCATAGTAAAACGGCCACGTCATGCAGGATTTCTAGCCGAACAAACACCTGATCATCAATGGTTAGGCGACGCCTGCCGCTTCGATGCCTACTTTTATCTGCCTGATTAAAACTATTTGGTAACAGCTTCAATATTAAGCAAAGTTTTGTTATATAGTTAGAAAGTGGCATTGCTAAATTCTATCTCAGGCCTAAACTGTTTAGGCCTTTAAAAAAATATCATTTTCCCAGACATCCTATGATTAACCTCAAACCATCGATTAATTTTTGGCATGATTTTCAAAGCAATCAGATTGCCGGGATGTGGTTATTTTTAGGTTCTCGTCGCGCACTGGCTGCTGTGCGGCCTTCAATCCTTCAGTTTATTGTCTGGGGCGTACTGGGAGGGCTGGCCAATACTTTATTTAGCTGGCTGACTGCTGGTGAAACTGGCGAGTTTAATTCGCAAGGACTGGTGAGTTATGCCTTATGGCCTTTTCTGGCCTTAATTGTCGGCATATTCCTGTCACAGCGTACCAATAATCCACGATTAATGCTGGTGCCGACTATCTTATGGCTGATTCTGGATACGCATATTGCGCTATTGCAAAGCCTGATTCAGTATCTGGGACAACTTGATTATTTACCTTATGCAATTTATGACTATTTGCCCATCCTGTTTATGGTGCTGTTTGTCTGGCAGAGTATGGCTGTGGTCTGGGTATTTGGTCGTGAACTAAAATGGCCGTGGTGGGAATTTGCCCTGATCATGCTGGCGACATTTATTACATTGGTCGTATGGCAGATGTCAGTTAAAGACCAGCCAATCTGGAAAGTAGAAAGTGTCCCGCCATCATTTTCTGAAGAGGCTTTCTATAAGCAGAGTCAAATACTGAATCGTACTCTAGAAGATGTGGAGTATGGTGAGTTTGCTCAAACGCACTGGTATTTCTTGGGTGTCGCTGGCGCCAGCTATCAGGATGTTTTTAAATCTGAAGTAAAACGGATTAGGGAACAGTTTGATACCCGTTTCGGAACATTCGGCCGTTCGGTAATGCTAATTAATAACCCAGAAACCCGTACTGAAATACCTATTGCTTCTAGAACCAGCATTAATCTGGCGCTACGCCGTATCGGGCAGCAAATGAACCGTGAAAGTGATGTGCTATTTTTATATATGACTTCACACGGACTGCAAAATCAGTTTGAAATTGAAAATGCGCCTTTAGAGCTGGATCAGGTTGATCCAAAATGGCTACGTGAAGCATTGGACCGTTCCGGTATCCGCTGGCGTGTAATTGTAATTTCTGCCTGCTATTCTGGCAGTTTTATACCGGCCTTGCAGTCTGCCAACACTTTAATTATCACAGCTTCTGCTGCTGACCGTGCTTCATTTGGCTGCTCCAATGAAGCTGACTATACTTATTTTGGGCGGGCTTTCTTTGATCAGGCTATGCGTGAACAGTCTTCCTTAAAAACGGCGTTTGAACAGGCACGCAGTACGGTAGCGACTTGGGAGAATGCTCAAGGTTTTGATCCTTCTGAGCCTCAGTGGGTCATCGGCAAAAATATGGAACTGATGTTGCCTCAACTGGAACAGCGCCTGTTCCCGGCTACCACAGCAAATCAGCCTAATTTATCATTAGCTGTATCCCAGTCTGCTCAGCTCGAAAGGGCAGGAAAATAAAAGGAATAAGAATATGGAACTATTGCAGACCAATCGTTGCTTTGATGGTGAACAGCGTATTTATCAGTGGACTTCAAAATATCTGAAGGGTGAGAGCCGTTTTAGTATTTTTTTGCCACCTCAGGCGCTGCTGGATGAACCCTGCACCACTTTATTTTATCTGGCAGGCTTAACCTGTACCGAAGAAACCTTTGCAATTAAAGCCCACGCCCAGCGACTTGCTGCCCAGCTCGGACTAATTCTGGTCTCTCCTGATACTTCGCCAAGAGGGGAAAATGTTGCCCAGGGAGACAGTTGGGACTTAGGCCAAGGCGCTGGCTTTTATATTAATGCCTGTGCAGAGCCATGGTCTGAACATTACCAGATGGAAAGTTATGTGACAGATGAGCTTTATCCGGCAATTCTGAAAAACTTTCCAGTGCAGACCGATAAAGTCGGGATATTCGGACATTCTATGGGTGGCCATGGTGCCTTGACGCTAGCATTGAAATATCCGGAAAAGTTTAAATCGGTATCCGCATTTGCACCGATCTGCGCACCGTGTCAGTGTCCGTGGGGAGAAAAAGCATTTCGACATTACTTGGGTGAAGACCACCAGCAGTGGACTAAACACGACGCTGTACAGCTGGTGACACAAAAAGGTACCTTATTTCCTGAAATCCTGATTGATCAGGGGCTGGATGACCAATTCTATGACCAGCTCCATCCTGAACTGTTTGCACAGGCCTGCAAACAGGCAAGCCAGCCACTACGCTTGCGCCAGCATACTGGCTATGATCATGGTTACTATTTTATTCAAAGCTTTATGGATGACCACTTACAGTTTCATGCCATCCAGCTGGAAGAGAAATAAGCTTGAATGATACAGAGCATACTTCTAGTATGCTCGCCACTGTACCTGAAATTCCTGTTGTGCCATACGATTCAGGTGATCAATAACAACTTTTTCCAGACGTTGATGCTCATCTTCGGCACGTTGACTTTCTACCTGAACAGCTAACTGTTCAGTTTCAGGGGTTAAAATGACTTTTGCATCTGGCATGACAATTGTAAAAGCTGTGCCATGCTCTTCAATTTCAAACTTGTGTTTCCAGTGATTTACCAGACGTTTAGCTATACGACCAGCATCTTGAGTATCAATTTCTGTGCGACTATTCATGCTGCTTCTCATTCTCAATAACAAGCATACTGTAGCAGAGTTTTACTCAAAGTACTTCCTCAAAATTTTAAGACCTGTTTCAACAGGGATTGCATTTATGCTTTAGTGCCCAGTAATCAGGAGCTTTTTGCTATAATAATACAATAGTCAATTTCTCAAGCCAGGTCCTCCGATGTCCAAGCCCTATCTAATTGCACCTTCAATTTTATCTGCAGATTTTGCCCGTCTCGGTGAAGATGTGGAAAAAGTATTGGCAGCCGGTGCTGATGTAGTTCATTTCGATGTAATGGATAATCATTATGTGCCTAATCTTACTTTTGGGGCGGGGGTATGCAAGGCGCTCAAAAAATATGGTATTCAGGCACCCATTGATGTACATCTGATGGTTTCACCAGTTGATCGCATAATTGGTGACTTTCTGGACGCAGGGGCGGACATTATTACCTTTCATCCAGAAGCATCTGACCATATTGACCGCTCTTTACAACTGATCAAATCTGGCGGAGCGCAAGCTGGGCTGGTGTTTAACCCGGCAACTCCATTGCATTATCTGGACTATGTACTGGATAAGGTAGACCAGATTCTGTTGATGAGTGTAAACCCGGGGTTCGGCGGCCAGAAATTTATTCCAATGACTTTAGAAAAACTACGTCAGGTACGCAAAATTATTGACGCAAGTGGCCGTGATATCCGTTTAGAGGTAGATGGTGGCGTAGGACCTGCCAATATTCGTGAAATTGCTGAAGCAGGTGCAGATATGTTTGTAGCAGGTTCAGCCATTTTTGGAAAACCAGATTATAAAAATGTCATTGATGAGATGCGGGCTGAACTGAATAAAGTAGGTAGTGTAGAAGTTTAAGCTATTTTAAATAACTTGATGAGGTCTGTGGATAACTTTGTTTATAACTCTATGGATATCCTTGTTGATAACGCTAGGGATAACTTGGGTAAACTATAAACAATTAACTATCAATTGCTTATTAATTAGACAAAAAAAGTATAAAAAGGATTCAACTGAATCCTTTTTTATTGACTTAATCACTCCAAAAGCAAGTATTTTTATTAGCCAGTGTCTAAAATTTGAACTGACTAATTTATAGCTACAGCCTGCAGAACAAGGTTTTTTTTAAAGCTATATACTTATCTGGAAGTGAAGCTTGGCTTTTGTGCATAATTTTATAAATTTTTCCCCATCTGCGGTAATACTATTTTTAGGGTTTACTTAAAGCTCAAGAGATTTTAAATTTAAATGAATGGAATCTGAGCAAAAGATACCTTCGTATTGAGCTACTGTTTATCTGGACAGGCTCAGTTAAAATAATCAAAGTTTCAGGAGGAACGGCCTCCCCATAGTGGAAAAATTGTCAGGACGGCCTGACGAGAAAGGAAAAGACCGGATGGCATGGTTACTATTACTCTTAGCAGGTCTTTTTGAAGTAGTTTGGGCTTACTCAATGAAGCTTTCAGAAGGCTTTACTCGCTTAGGCCCAAGCGTAATTACGATTGTTTTTATGATACTGAGTGTAGTGCTGCTCTCTATTTCGATGCGGACTTTACCTCTAGGTACAGCTTATACTGTCTGGACAGGAATAGGCGCAATCGGTTCTTTTTTACTGGGGATTTTTATTTTAAATGAACCGGCAGGAGCAATGCGAATGCTGGCAGCAGTACTGATTGTATCTGGATTGGTTCTCATGAAATTATCTTCAAGCAATTAGAGGCAGGTAAAAAAATATGAAACTTGCAATGCAGTATATGGATTCTCCAGTGGGCCGTTTAAGGCTGATCGCAAACGAGAAAGCACTGGTAGCCGTTCTTTGGGAAAATGAGCAACCTAAACGTATTCAGCTGGCAGAACTGGTGGTTGAGCCGGAGCATCCGGTTTTGCTTCAGGTACGCCAGCAGCTTGAAGAATACTTTGAGGGAAACCGGCAGCGATTTGACATACCGCTAGACTTTGCCGGAACAGAGTTTCAGAAACTGGTCTGGACCGAACTGTTAAAAATTCCTTATGGACAGACTCGTAGTTATGGGCAGATTGCTCAAGCGATTGGTCGACCTAAGGCGATGCGCGCCGTAGGTGCTGCAAATGGTCGTAATCCGATTTCAATAATTGCACCTTGTCATCGGGTAATAGGAGCTAGTGGTGCATTAACTGGTTTTGCGGGTGGACTGGATAATAAAACAATTCTGCTGAACCTGGAAAAGAATATCCAGCTTTAAGGCGTTGATTTGCTGAGTTAGCCAAGCGGACGGTTCATCTTTAACTGCTGACCCCGTATTAACCTAAAAAGCTCTGCCTGATATAAAGCATCATCTAGAGCATTGTGATTTTTACTTAACTTTGGATGTAATAGCCGGTCCATATGCCGTGAACTGGTTTCTGACCATTTACAGTGCTGGGCAGCCATAAAATAAGACTTAATATCCAGTGCGCTGATTCCAAACGGGTTATGCCCTAAAAATGCCCAGAAATAATAGTTAATAAACGACCAGTCAAAACCGGCATTTAAACCTACAAAGACCAGCCGTTGATCTATTACAAGTGAGCTAAGCCACTGACTAAACATTTGCATAGCCTGAACTGGTTCCAGACCGGTTTGCTGTAAGCTCTCTAATGAAAGTCCACAGACATTTAATGCTTCCGGTATTGCATTACTATTTAATGGCTTGATTTCACATTGAAAGTTCTGTTCAGGATGATCAATATTACATGCGCCAATGGAAAGCAGGCTATAAATACCAGGTATAGGGCCAGACGCTTCAATGTCGACTGAAATATAAAGTTCTGATCTCTGAGCCAATATAATTTATTTCCTTGAACATGCATATTAAATCATAATAGCGCTGAATGAGTTTGAAAAGCTTGATAGAACCTTGAATTCTACTTCATAACATATTTATAGCTAAACAACTGGGGTAAGGAAAATGTTATTTAATTTTATAATTATAGTGGCTGTAATCGGCCTGATTGCTTGGGTTTCTTCTCCTAAATTTAAAGGCAAACTGGGCGAATTCACAGTGAAGGTACATGCTAAAAAATACTTGAGTGAAGAGTATATTATGCTAAATGATTGCACGCTACCTGATGAACAGACTGGTACTACTCAAATTGATCATATTCTGTTAAGTCCCTATGGTATATTTATTATAGAAACTAAAAATTATCAAGGATGGATCTTTGGCGGAGAACGCCAGAAACACTGGACACAGAAAATATATAAAAAATCTTTTAAGTTTCAAAATCCGTTATATCAGAACTACAAACACATTAAGGTATTGGAGTCAGTGCTTAAAGATGTAGTTGAGCCTGAGTATTTGCATTCAATTATAGTTTTTACCCCCCAGAGTACTTTCAAGACGCCCATGCCAGCTAATGTATTACAGGGAAAAGCATGGACAGATTACGTCAAACAATTCCAGCAGACTGTGATTCCGGCAATGAAACTCAAACGCATTAAATATCGTCTAGAAAAAGAAATACTAGAAAAGGGCTGGAAAACTGACCGGCTACATATCGAAAATCTTAAGCAAAAACAGGAAGAGCAGAACTGAACCTGTGCAAAAATAAATAACTGATAAAAATAGTCAAACACTGAATTGAGTAAAATTATAGAAATTAAAATCTGATGAATCTTTTATAAATTTATACCGCTTTCTAATAGGAAAAAGAGAAGCTAATAATTTGTTTAAATTAAATTTTTAGAAATGATTTTAATATCTGAACAATTATATTCAAAATCCAAAAATAAGATAATGATGATAAAAATGATAATTAGTATCATTTAGTTATACTTCATGTTAAGATTCTGCCGCGATTGAATTGATATACCTTGCTTTAAAAAATTGACTTTAGTGGACTTTGAAAGAAGAACCGTACTATGCAAGGCTAAGGCGAGTTGCAGCCAGTGCCCTATAAAAGTCTAACCTTAATAAAAAGATGAGGGAGACTATATCAATTCATTAAGGGAATTATTGACGACAACTATTTTTGGCTTAACTCGTATGTCTAGACCATTAAACTCTACGCCGAAATCTTTATTTTTGGCAGTACGGACTATTCTGTTTGCTTCCACTGCCTTACTGATACAAACTACCTTTGCAGCAGAAGCGGATCAGAAAAATGAAACAAGTCATTCTGATAATGTACAGCAGCTTCAAACCATTACTTTAACAGCAGAGCAGCCACAGGCAGACACAGAAAACTCCGGAAGCTATACGGTTAAAAGTGCAAGTACAGCGACCAAGCTAGATCTATCTTTACGAGACACGCCACAGACAGTTAAGGTCTATACACGGGCCTATCTGGATGACCGGAATATTGAGTCTTTTCAGGAGCTCATGAGCCATATTACGGGAGTAACAGCTTCACGTACCGATGAACGCCAGAGTTATTATGCACGTGGTTTCCAGGTCGATTATTATCTGGTCGATGGCTTGCCAAGTACCTTAACACTGGCTGAAGGTGATCCGGATTTAAGTATTTATGACCGGGTAGAGGTAGTTAAAGGGGCAAATGGTTTAATGACGGGAGCTGGAAATCCGGCAATCGGCCTTAATCTGATCCGCAAACATGCTAATGCAAAAGAACTGACAGGTAACCTGACTGCATCAGCCGGTTCATGGAATAGCTACTCTAGCTCGGCAGATTTTTCAAATGCTTTAAATGAAGACGGTTCATTACGCGGTCGGGTCTTTGTGAAACATTTACAAGAAAATTCCTTTATGGATTTTTATTCCAAAGAGCGCAATATTGCTTATGGAGCACTAGACTACGACCTGTCCGATCGGACCAGTTTATCGTTTGCTGCCATGTACCAGCAATTAGAACGTGATGGAATTCGCTGGGGAGGGTTACCCGCCTTTTATAATGATGGTACCCGAACCAAATTTAACCGCTCCCTAACCGTCAGTTCAGACTGGACCTATTGGGATGTTGACTCAAAGGCCATATTTACCTCACTCCAACATAACCTGTTTAATGATGTTGATTTACATATAGGTTATTCTTATCGTCGGGATGACAAAGATACAGCTCTGCTTTATGTCGATGGTAATGTAGATAAAAATACTCATAAAAGTTTGGGGGCTATTTCTGTTTATTCCTCTGAACAGAGAAATGATGAAAATAATGTCGATATTTATATTACTGCGCCCTTTACTTGGGCTGGACGCCAGCAGGAAATTGTAACTGGTGCTTCATGGAACCAGAATGAGCTTCTTACCAATAAATATGGAACGATTCAGGGAAAAAAAGAAAGTACAAATGATCTGGACATCAATACCCCTAATGAGCTGGATTTTTCCAATATGAATACGGAGTTGCTGACTCCGATTACTAACCCGAAAAGACTGGCATTAAACAAGACTACTCAAAGCGGTGTTTATATTGCTGGTAAATTTCATGTGCTTGACCCTCTTAAAGTTGTGACAGGGGTACGGCTGTCAAACTGGGAATTTGAATCAAGTGATGGCAAGGGAACGCGTAAATTCGACAATCAGGTTACTCCTTATGTCGGAGTCATATATGACTTTGCAGCAGATCATTCCTGGTATGCCAGTTATACCGATATTTTTAAATCGGAAAACCGTCGTGATATAGATGGTGGTTATTTAGACCCGGCTGTTGGTAAAAACTATGAAACGGGTATTAAAAGTGAATTTTTTGATGGCCGTTTAAATACAGCTTTATCTGTCTTTAGAATAGAGCAAGATAACTTTGCCGAGAAAATTACGGATGGATATGTAATTGTTGATGGCGTTAAGACCTCTGAACAGGCTTACCGAAGTATTGATGGAGTCGTCAGTAAAGGGGTAGAGCTAGAGGTTGATGGCGAAATTAATGATCAATGGAGTCTTAACTTTGGTATCGCCAACTTTGAAGCACGAGATGCTAAAGGTGAGAAGGTAAATCCCAATAATTCCCGTACTACCTCAAATCTGTTTGTTAAATATAGCCAAGATAAATGGAGTGCTGGAGCAGGAGTGGATTATCGAAGTAAAACTTATTCATTAACAAAAAAGGATAACTGGCGAATTGACCAAGGTAATATCTGGTTGGCGAGTCTTATGCTGGGTTATCAGGTTGACCCGAATATCAAGGTTCAGCTCAATGTCGATAACTTATTTGATAAAGTTTATTATGAAGGGATCGGCGAGAGCAGTATGAATTATGGTGCACCACGTAACGCAACACTAAGCTTGCGTTATAAATTCTAACCAGACTTTTGTCTGAAGATTAAAAATATTCAAAAGACAAGTAAAAGGGGGCAATCAGCCCTTTTTTATTGTATATATAATAGATATATATTTAATGCTCATAAATAAGAATTTTCTTTTAAAGTAAAATATTAGAAGAACTAACTATATTTAAATTTTTATTAATTTTAAATTATAGTTTAGAGATATTTTAAAAAAATAATAGAATAATAAGGTTTTATCCTAATATAAAGGTTTTAATTTGGTTTTTAATAATTAGACAAAAGTAAGATTTTAATAAAATTAAGTTTGATTTAATATAATTCAGTATTGAATTAAATATTAAAATTTGAAGGGTTGTTAAATAAAATAATTTATTAATATTATATAAAATAAAGATTAATCAGTTAATAAATCTATAGGCTCTAAAGCTGATTTGGATATGTTTTTAGTGTAGTTGTCATAAGATTGGGCTGCTAGACATATAAGTATTATAGTCATAAATAAAATAATTTTTCTATTAATAATCATGTTAAATTTAACCCTATCCAATTCTGTTAAAGAAAAGATATATTAATTTAGTGATCTAATCTAATATAGAAATATTATCCATCTATCTATTTTCGAGATATGTTAACTTTTAAACAATGTAATTATCTGATCAGTATTGTTGAAGAAGGCAGCTTTAATGCTGCTTCCGAAAAACTTTTTATTGCTCAGTCAGCTTTAAGCAGACAAATAAAAAATCTGGAAGATGAAATAGGTTTTTGTGTTTTTGATAGATCCGAAAAAAAAATTAAATTAACCCCTGCTGGATTAGTTCTTTATAAAAGTTTAAAGAATCATCTTGAGAATTTTAATAATTCAATTGAACTGGCAAAGAGAATTAGCGAGGGAGAAGACAGAAGTATAAAAATCAGCCACTCTAGCAGCATTATCTTTGATCAAAAAAAGTTGCAGATTTTAGATGAGTTATGCGGAAAATATAAAATTAATATAGAAATTAATACTATTTCATCTGAGGATCAAATTAAAGCAATTCTTAGCGGTAATATTGATATCGGTTTTATTCGACCGCCTGTTCATCATAATTTAGATGAAATAGCTTCTATAAGTTTATATGAAGCCCCTTTATATGTAGCAGTTTCTGCTTCTAATCAGAATTTTAGAGACAAAACCAGTGTTTATATCAGAGATTTAAAGGAATTAGAGTTTGTTTCTACCCCCCATTCTGAACGAGGAGGACTGAGCTACTTAGCCTCTAATCTTTGCTTAAGCAATGGTTTTTCTCAAAAAAAATCAAGAATAACTTCACGAAAGTTGTCCCAACTGGATTTAGTTGCAAAGGATTTTGGGATTTGTATTGTCCCTGAGGAGTTTGCTAGCGTTCTTCCACAGAATGTAAAGTTGCTTTCTATAAACGATAAGAATAATCAATCTGAAGTTAAATTAATTTGGAAAAAGGGGAGTGATGTCATTATTAAAAACTGTATTGAAGCTATTCAGGATTCTTATATTTCGGATTTTAAATCATCTGAAAACTGCTAAATGAAAGTTTATATTAGATATTAGAAATATTTAAAAATAAGGTTTAAACTGATTTAATAACTTTTATAAAATATAATTTTTATTTATAAGCTGGTTGCTTTTACTACTTAAGCTAAGTTAGATATTAATTTTTCAAATATAAATAATCTTTAAAAATATTAAATAAATCTTTATTTTAAATTTTTATTACTAATTTGATAGAGTTGATATAGAGATAGAGCCCTAAAGCTCTATCTTTACTAATAAAATATATATAATGAAAATAACATCTGATATGTTGTTTTACATTAAGCTACTTTTACCAGCTTAATGCGCCACCCGTCTGATAATCAGTTACGCGTGTTTCAAAGAAGTTCTTTTCTTTACGCAAGTCCATCATCTCAGACATCCACTGGAATGGATTATTTACACCAGCAAACTGCTCAGGCAGGCCCAACTGGTTTAAACGGCGATTACAGATAAATTTGAGATACTCTTCCATCATTGCTGCATTCATACCAAGTACTCCACGTGGCATGGTATCCCGTGCATACTCAATCTCAAGCATAGTGCCTTCTAAAATCATCTGAATGATTTCTTGCTGGAACTCCGCAGTCCATAGGTGCGGATTTTCGATTTTGATCTGGTTGATCATATCGATCCCGAAATTCAAATGCATTGACTCATCACGCAAGATGTACTGGAACTGTTCAGCTACACCATTCATTTTATTACGGCGGCCCATTGATAAAATCTGGGTAAAGCCACAGTAAAAGAAAATACCTTCAAGAACACAATAAAAGGCAATCAGGTTACGTAGCAGAATCTGGTCATTTTCCGGAGTGCCCGTTTTAAAAGTCGGATCACTTAAAGACTGGGTATATTTCAGTCCCCACGCCGCCTTACGTGCTACTGACGGTACTTCACGGTACATATTGAAGACTTCGCCTTCATCCATTCCCAACGACTCGATACAATACTGGTAAGCATGGGTATGAATTGCCTCTTCAAATGCCTGACGCAGAATATATTGACGGCATTCCGGGTTGGTAATATGACGGTAAATTGCCAGTACCAGGTTATTTGCGACCAGTGAATCGGCAGTCGAGAAGAAACCGAGTGAACGCATGACAATAGTACGCTCATCTTCAGTCAAGCCGTTTTCAGACTTCCAGAGCGCAATATCATGATTCATGTTAACTTCTTGCGGCATCCAGTGGTTGGCACATCCATCCAGATACTTTTGCCATGCCCACTCATATTTGAATGGAACAAGCTGGTTTAAATCAGCACGACAGTTGATCATGGCTTTATCATCAACCTGTACACGCTGCGCACCCATTTCCAGCTCTTCAAGCCCAGGCGCAACATCCAAATGATTTAAGGATTCAGATGCTCGAGCCAGCGTATCGGTTGAATCTGCTGGTCGCAGCTGATCGGTTCCAGCGGATTGTCCATAAGCCGCATTCTGCGGTGATGGCTTTGCATCAGATACCACTTGCGTATGAGCCGCTTTTTGCGGTTCGACGGGCGCAGGCTGCTGTGCTGGAGCAGCCGGTTTTTGCGAATCATCTTCGAAATCGTCCCAACTTAGGATAGACATAATAGTTCTCTCTTCGTTGCTTATATCTTTATCTGACATCTCACATACGAAGATGTCACTACTATACGCTCATTCTGTGTAAGCAAAATTAAGTTTTACCAATTGCTGCTCTATTTTTAGTCATTAGGCTGCATTGATCTTACTTATTTTGGTTACGCTGTTGTGCCCGGATTTTAATAAAGGCATATACCATCGGTACGTAGAAAAAAATAAAGGAAAAAACCAGAACCGCGAGTCCTAACACATAGTTATGAGTCATATGAGGCATGATCATTTCCTTTACTTTACAAATTTATTTTTGGCTCTCCATCCTTATCCTTAAACATATTATTACTTCCAGGATAAGGACAAAGGCCTTAGCTCATCAATTACTGACAAGCTTCACAGTCAGGATTATCAATCGAACATGCCATAGGCACCGGCGCAGCTTGAGCAAAACCGTCTTCTTCAGCTACAGTTTCCGGTTTGGTTTCTACCACAGGAGCTGCAGCTACTGGGGCCGCTGCTGTGGCTTTAACAGCATTTAATGCACCGGTGTTAATAGTTGATTTCTCGGCTGAAGTAGCACCAAGCGCTCGCAGATAATAGGTTGTTTTCAGGCCACGCAACCATGCCATTTTATAGGTTAGATCAAGTTTTTTGCCATTGGCACCTGCAATATACAGGTTCAGAGACTGGGCCTGATCGATCCATTTCTGGCGTCGTGAAGCAGCATCTACAATCCAGCGTGGCTCAACTTCAAATGCAGTGGCAAAAATAGCTTTTAACTCATCTGGAATACGGGCAATCTTCTGTACAGAACCTTCAAAGTGTTTCAGGTCATTTACCATTACCGAATCCCACAGGCCGCGTTCTTTCAGGGCACGTACCAGATACGGGTTAATCACTGTAAACTCACCAGACAGGTTTGATTTCACATACAGGTTCTGGAAGGTTGGCTCAATTGATTGCGAAACACCACAAATATTAGAAATGGTTGCAGTCGGTGCAATGGCCATTACATTCGAGTTGCGCATACCGTCTTTCTGGACTTTGGCACGTAAAGTATTCCAGTCCAGACGTTGGGTACGGTCCACTTCAAACATACGGTCCGGGCGGGATTTTGCTACAATTTCCAGAGAGTCAATTGGTAAGATTCCTTGATCCCATAGCGACCCTTTGAAGGTTGAATAAGCACCACGCTCAACTGCAAGATCACTTGAAGTCTGAATGGCGTAGTAACTGATCACTTCCATAGATTCATCAGCAAATTCAACTGCTGCATCTGAACCGTAAGCCATGCCAAGTTCATACAGTGCATCCTGGAAGCCCATGATACCCATACCAACCGGACGGTGTTTCAGGTTAGAGTTTTTGGCTTGTGGTACAGCATAGTAGTTAATATCGATAACGTTATCGAGCATACGTACAGCTGTTTTTACGGTACGTGCCAGTTTCTCGCGGTCAAGCTTGCCGCCTTGTACATGCTGTACCAGGTTAATAGAACCGAGGTTACATACTGCAATTTCATCCTGATTGGTATTCAGGGTAATTTCAGTACACAGGTTGGAAGAGTGAACCACACCCACATGCTGCTGAGGTGAGCGCAGGTTACATACATCTTTGAAAGTAATCCAAGGATGACCTGTTTCAAACAGCATAGACAGCATTTTACGCCATAAGTCTTTTGCACGGATTTTCTTGTGCAACATGTTCTGTTCTTTGGCAACAGACTCATAATAAGCATAACGCTCTGCAAATGCTGAACCTGTCAGGTCATGCAGATCAGGCGTTTCAGAAGGGGTAAACAGGGTCCATTCACCATCTTCGAAGACACGCTGCATAAACAGGTCAGGTACCCAGTTAGCCGTGTTCATGTCATGGGTACGACGACGGTCATCACCTGTATTTTTACGTAGTTCCAGAAACTCCTCAATATCAAGATGCCAGGTTTCAAGATAGGCACATACTGCACCTTTACGCTTGCCACCCTGGTTAACTGCAACTGCAGTGTCATTTGCAACTTTAAGGAATGGAACTACACCTTGAGATTTGCCATTAGTCCCTTTGATATATGAGTTCAGCGCACGGACCGGGGTCCAGTCATTGCCCAGGCCACCAGCCCATTTTGACAGCATGGCATTATCACGCATTGCGCCATAGATATTATAAAGATCATCTGAAATGGTGGTCAGGTAGCAGCTGGAAAGCTGTGGACGCAGGGTGCCTGAATTAAATAGTGTTGGCGTAGATGCCATATAGTCAAAACTGGACAGCAGATTATAAAATTCGATTGCACGGGCTTCTCGATCATCTTCCTGAACAGCAAGTCCCATAGAAACGCGCATAAAGAATAGTTGGGGCAGTTCGAAGCGTATCCCATTAGAATGGATGAAATAACGGTCAAATAAGGTTTGCAGGCCTAAATAGGTAAACTGGTTTGAACGTTCTGGCTGAATTGCTGCTGCCAGCTTTTTCAGGTCAAATTTCAGCAACTCGGCATCAAGCAGTTCAAGCTCGACCCCTTTTTTCAAGAAACCTTCAAGCGCTTCACTTTCCGGTGTATCTTCAGACAGTCCCAAAAATGCCAGACCGGTTGCCACCAGTTCATCACGTAACAGACGGGCCGTAACATAAGTATAGTTAGGTTCCTGTTCGATACGGGTACGTGTTGCCATCATCATGGTGGTGGCAATATCAGATGCTTTAACGCCGTTATAGAGGTTTTTTACAGTTTCATCAATAATTGCCTGTACATCAATGCCTTCCAGACCTTCACTAGCTTTTTCCAGTGTGGTTTGAAGTTTGCTCATGTCCAGTGGCTGAAGCTGTCCTTTACTGTCAGTAATCTGCAGTGTTGGATGGTGATGAGCGCCAGTTTGCTGGCGAGCTTGGTTACGCTGTTCACGATAAATAACATAAGCACGGGCAACTTTCTGCTCGCCAGTGCGCATAAGTGCCAGTTCAACCTGATCCTGAATTTCTTCAATATGAATCGTCCCGCCAGAAGGTAAACGACGCTTGAAGGTATTCATGACCATTTCAGTTAATTGGGTAATCCGGTCATGGACGCGACTAGAGTCAGCACTTTGCTGGCCTTCTACCGCCAAAAATGCTTTACCAATCGCAACAGAGATTTTTTCTGCATCGAAAGCGGCAACCTCACCGGTGCGTTTAATCACCTGAAGTTGACCTGGGGTTGAAGTGATTGCGCTCATCTCAGTCGCTCTCCATTGTCATCTATTGTTATGTTTAATAAGCCTGATTCATCTGTTTGCAAAACAGGACAGCTGATCAGGATAAACACAAGACTTAGTGGTTTATATTTGAATTGGACACAAGATACGGGAATTTTTAGGGTATATCAATATTGACATTTTAGTAAAAATTTTTCTTGGAAAAGGCCTTTGCTTCGCAGCAAATTTTCCCATTTTCTGTCATTCAGCTATAAGCCTTATTGGCTAAGGCATAGCATAACAAAGCTGGTTCAGCATGCTTATAGATAACTATGTGGATAACTAAAAAAGCGACGAATCAATTACTCAGTTTCTGAACAATGCAATCTTTTGTATATAAAAATACATTTTATCGGTTAAAAAAAAGCTAAAATCCAGGACAAATACTAGAATTTATATAAAAGCCTAGTGATATCAAGCATTAAAAGAATATTACAAAACAATGCTGACATGTATCAGTTTGGTGAACAGCTACTTGTTTACAATGTAAACGTGTGTATATTGCGAATTATTAATGACGTATCACTGAGTTTCGATTCATTAAAGATACCAACAAACATATACATAGAGGCATATTTCATGAGCCAAGAAGAAAAGTTACCAAAAATTTTAATCGTTGAAGATGATGAGCGTCTTGCTCGTCTGACCCAGGAATACTTAATCCGTAACGGGTTGGAAGTGGGGGTGGAAACGGATGGTAACCGTGCAATCCGCCGTATCATCAGTGAACAGCCAGATATGGTCGTACTTGATGTAATGTTGCCAGGAGCAGACGGATTAACCGTTTGTCGTGAAGTGCGTCCACATTACCATCAACCGATTCTGATGCTTACAGCACGTACTGAAGACATGGATCAGGTACTGGGTCTGGAAATGGGCGCTGATGATTACGTGCCGAAACCAGTTCAGCCACGAGTACTATTGGCGCGTATCCGTGCACTGCTGCGTCGTACAGATAAAACTGTAGAAGATGAAGTAGCACAGCGTATTGAGTTTGATGATCTGGTTATTGACAATGGCGGTCGCTCGGTCACTCTCAATGGTGAGCTGGTTGATTTCACCAGTGCTGAGTATGATTTGCTGTGGTTACTGGCTTCGAACGCGGGCCGTATCTTATCACGTGAAGATATCTTTGAGCGTCTGCGCGGTATTGAATATGATGGTCAGGACCGTTCAATCGATGTACGTATCTCACGTATTCGTCCAAAAATCGGTGATGATCCAGAAAATCCAAAACGTATTAAAACTGTACGAAGCAAGGGATATCTGTTTGTCAAAGAAACCAATGGTCTATAAGATATAGCGGTTTTTTTGCTTCTAAACAAATTCATCTCCTTACAAGGTTGGTCGAGTGTTCAAACACAGTATATTCCTGCGTATATACGCAGGACTTGTAGTTCTGGTTGCTTTAGTTGCTGTATTTGGTTACCTGCTGGTCCAAATCATTAACTATCAACGGGCGCAGGAATATCGGGAATCACTCACAGATGGTATTTCTTATGTGATCAGTGAGGGGGTTTCCCGGCAGCCAAGTGAACAGCAAAAGCTGGACTGGATTGCGGATGCCTCTGATCTTCTGGAACTTTCAATCTATTATGTTGATGCCAGTAAAGTAGAGCTGTCACGTGCGGAACGCAAACGAATCAATAATTTGCAGGCAGTAGTACGTTATGATGCCAAGAATACAACTGCGTATATTATTCTTGGGCTAAAAGATGATCCTAAACATTATCTCTATGTCAAAGTAGACAAGATTGGCGAGCGTCAAATGAAGGCCTTGCCAATTTTTATTTTAGATTATCTGATTTACTATCCGGGTCAGGAGCGCGAGTATCTGGCCAAGATTCAAAAATACTTTACTTATCCAATTTCTATTCAAAACCTGCATGAGCTCCAGCTCGATTCTGAACAGATCGGTCAGCTGCGTCAGGATCAGAGCATTATGCTCTATAAAGACAGCGCGACCATGCGTGGTACCAATATTACGATTATTTCACCAATGCCAAGCAATCCGTCTGAAGTGCTGGTGATTGGTCCTGTGCCGGTCTTTAACTGGATGCCATTCCAGCTGGCTGGTGGCATTACCTTGCTGAGCCTATTTTTATTGAGCTTGGGAGTTTACGGTTTAATTGTACCGCTAGAGCGCAAGATCCGTCAGGTACGTTATGCTTTAAACCGTATGAAATCTGGTGATCTGTCATTACGTGTACCTATTGAAGGTAATGATGAAATGGCTAATCTGGCAGCCAGTTACAACAATATGTCAGATCATATCCAGCGCCTTATTGAAGCACAACGTGAGTTGATGCGCGCCGTTTCACATGAGCTAAGAACACCAGTGGCCCGGATTCGCTTCGGTATGGAAATGCTGGCAGAAGAAGATGATTATGAATATCGTCTGCAACAGATTGAAATGATCGATAAGGATATTGAAGCACTGAATACCCTGATTGATGAAATTATGACTTATGCCAAACTGGAGCAGGGGACACCTTCGCTTGAGTTTGAAGAACTTCCGCTGGTAGAAGTGCTGAGTCAGGTAGCAACCGAAACAGAAGCTTTAAAGACCCAAAAGGAAATTGAATTGTTAGCACCAGCCCCTGATCTCCGGGTAGATGCTGAACGCCGCTACCTTCATCGTGTAGTACAAAATCTGGTGGGTAATGCAGTACGTTATTGTGACCATAAGGTGCGAATTTCGGGTGGTATCGATAAAGATGGGAAAGCTTATGTCAGTGTTGAAGATGATGGAGCAGGTATTCCTGAAATAGACCGTGCCCGTATTTTTGAAGCTTTTGCTCGTCTAGATGACAGCAGAACCCGTGCTTCAGGTGGTTATGGACTGGGCCTTTCTATTGTCAGTCGTATTGCATACTGGTTTGGTGGAACCATACAGGTTGATCAGAGCCCGGACTTGGGAGGGGCGCGTTTCATTATGACTTGGCCTGCTCAGCGTTTTAAACATGAAGCCAGAAAAAATCGTATCGATAAAAAAAGCACCTGACAGGTGCTTTTTTATATTAGCCTTATTGCTGGATGGTGGGGTCAGGTGCAATCAGTGGATTGCCTTGGCGTAAACCTTCTAAAGCTGCCTGATTAAAATCAACCAGAAGTTTATGATTTTCGACATCGATACGATGGTTAAGAATTACTTTACAGTCCCCATTGATAGTTTCAACTGTATATTCGTCCGCAATATTTAAAATGCCAGCCAGATTAACGGTAGTAGAAGCATAATCTTCAGTGAAAAGCTTATAAATATCGTTTAAGTCAAAAATGGCATTATTAACTTCTGGATATTTACGTACATACCCCTGTATATATTTAATCAGTAAATCTGCATATAAAAAATAATTAGGTTTATGGGTAAATTTTAAACTCATGTTATTGCTCCTTATTCTTTGATTTTAAGCATAACCTGTAGTGAAAATTAGCAGTGTATTAAGTTCATTAAAGCATGTAACTGAATTATCAAAAAATTATTGAGTGATCACAACACGGTCCCGTCCTGAGCGTTTAGCTTCGTAGAGAGCTAAATCAGCTTTATGCAGTAGTACTTCTATATTGTGTGGGACTGCCGGATTAAATAAAGTCAGGCCAATACTGATCTGGATAGAAAATTGAGTCTCTGCATCTAGCTGGATGATATGTGTTTTTAAAGTTTCTCTTATTCTTTCAGCAATTTCAAATGCCTCAGCAGGACCAACATCAAGCAGCACTATAGCAAACTCTTCACCACCTAACCGGCCAAAAAGATCATAGCCGCGCAAGCTGCGCCGAATAACTGCAGCACAGACCCTTAATGCCTCATCTCCAGCCTGATGCCCATATTTGTCATTGATCAGTTTAAAATGATCAATATCAAGCATAAGTACCGCAAGTGACTGACTTTCCTGAGTACGCTGTCTAAGAAGTAAATGGGCAGAGCGCATAAATTGGCGCCGGGTTAAGCTGGCAGTCAGCTCATCATGTGCTACATGGTGTTGAAGTTCCCGGATTAGTTGGGAACGGATGCGGTTAATACTTGAAACAGTTAAGGGGGCAATTGCCATGGTAATAATACCAAAGCGGAGTGAAATCATTTCCAGATAGTACTGTTCAGGATAAAGTGTCAGGTATTTATCTGACATGAAAAAAGCAATATAGAAGCAGCTAATTGATGTAATCAGTGCCACAGTAAAATGCCGGTAATTCAGGGCACACCAGATTAATGCTGCAATCGGATAAAGAATGGCGCCTGGACCTGAATCGTAGTAACTGAGTGATAACGAAAATAACAGTACAAAAATGGGTAAGATATGCAGAAAGCTATATGGTCCATCTGCTGGGCGAAAGATCTGATCAATTCCTTTTTGATAAGGCAAGTTTAAAATAAGAGGCAAAATTAAAATCGCATTCTGTAACTCGGCACTAAACCAGTAACCAAAAATAGTCCAGAATGAGCCGTGAATAAGTTTGGTATCTAATTGAGGAAATAGACTGGCAATAAAGAGTGAGCTAACCAAACTGCCTATACAACAGAATAAAAGCAGAAACAAATAAAAATAGCCTTGGTGCAGTAGACGAAAATAAGGGCGAAATTTTATATAAAAGGCAAAAGCAATAATTACATAGAGCAAATTGGCAGTAGTAAAACCAAGGGCAATACTCCATGAGTGAAATGACAGAAGGTCTGAAACTACATAACCAGTAAAAGCACCTGCTAAAGTATAGGCATTTCGGGTAGCTGGAAAGCGTGCCAAGCAACCCAAGAGAATGGAGTTAGCTGGCCAGAAAGCTGCCAGATGATTAAAAGGACGGGTTGCAATACCCCACATGCAGCAAGCGAAAATCATTATTGCGAAGATGAAGAAGTATTGCCATGCCTGAACCTTTAGTATTCTTCCTTGAAAATAGGGCATGAGCTAAGCCTTGCAAGATATATAATTACAATCTCATAAAAAGTTAATAAAGCATTGTTGTTTAAATGTTGATCATAGTTGAGTAATATTTATAAATACAGTCATGTTTTAAAGCAAGATCAAGAAAAATGTAAACTGAAAGAATAGGGATATTAGAAAAGAATATTAATATGAAAAAACAATAGAGCTTGAGAATATTATTTTTTTAACCGATTTTATGGCTGTAAAAGTACAAGACTTGTCTATATAGGTTTAAAAACGAATAAAAAATCATCCAAAAGACTAAGTGCCTTTAACTAGCAAGTCAAATCATAAATCAGGTACAATTGGCGGGATTAATTTTATGTTTGGTATATTTAAACGGCCAATACATACATTCTTTGTTAATATAGGCCTGCCAGGAGTTATCCCCGCATGAGTGCCATTACTCCATACGATTGGGCAATTATTGCTTTCGTGATCGGCGTTACATTTCTTTGTGTTTTTATGCTGACAGTTCCCTTACTCCTTGGGGGTAAATCATGGGGGCGTGCCAAGCAGGAACAGTTTGAATCAGGTGTAGTGAGTGCCGGTGGTGCACGTATTCGCTTGTCTGCAAAGTTCTATCTTGTTGCTATTTTCTTCGTGGTATTTGACCTTGAAGCTCTCTATCTTTATGCATGGGCATCTTCTGTGCGCGAAGTGGGCTGGATCGGTTTTGCAACAGCCGCTGTATTTATTTTAGTTTTACTCGTTGGTTTGATTTACGAAATGTCGACAGGTGCACTGAACTGGGCACCTTCAGACAAGCGTAAAGCAGCAGGGATTAAACCTAAAGTAGGCTCACCTAATATGGATCTTGCAGAAATTACCCGCTTCAACTCTATCGACGAGCTGGTGATGGACCCAACGGGTCAGATTCCAGCTCAATCCTCAGGTCGTATGAAACAAAAAACATCGACTGTTTTGACATCTGAACAGGAGTAACTCGGGATGAAATATACCTTAACCCGTGCGAATCCAGATGCTGAGCAATATCCGCTTCAAGAGCGTCAAATCGTAACTGATCCGCTTGAGAGTGAAGTGAATAAAAATGTGTTCATGACCCGTTTAGAGGACGTGCTGCACACAGCTGTAAACTGGGGCCGTAAAAATTCTATCTGGCCTTTTAACTTTGGTACATCTTGCTGTTATGTAGAGTATGCAACGACCTTAACAGGCGTTCATGATATGTCACGCTTTGGTGCCGAGGTTATCCGTGCTTCACCGCGTCAGGCTGACCTGATGATCGTTGCCGGAACCTGTTTTACCAAAATGGCACCGGTAATTCAGCGTCTGTATGAACAGATGCTTGAGCCAAAATGGGTTATTTCCATGGGTGCCTGCGCCAACTCGGGCGGTATGTATGACATTTACTCTGTAGTCCAGGGTGTAGATAAAATTATTCCTGTAGATGTATATGTACCAGGTTGTCCGCCGCGTCCTGAAGCTCTGCTCCAGGCATTGATGCTGTTACAAGACCAGATTCAATTAGAGCGCCGTCCGCTTTCTACAATAATCGGTGATGATCTTCAGCCAGTATATAAGCCAAAGATGATGCCGGAACGGGACCGTAAACAGGCTCAGCGTATTGCTGTGACTAATTTGCGCTCTATGGATGAAATTGAATAATTTTAGCGACTGAATTTTTAAATGCACCCGTATGGGTGTAATTGTCGTTAGGGTTGACCAAATTTGTATTGAATAGGAAGCCAAGCCAATGGCTGAAACTGACATTGCTATGCCAGAATCAACGCCAGTTGATTCACGCCCAGCATTTGCAATTGTAGAAGAACTCAAAACCAAGTTTGGTGAGAACTTCTACGTGCAACCGACTTGTGAAAATTTTCCGACGGTCTGGGTCGAACGCGCACGTGTACAAGAAGTGCTGATGTTCTTGCGTACGGTAAGTAAGCCGTATGTGATGCTATTTGACTTGTCTGCGATGGATGAGCGTTTACGCCAGCATCGTGATGGTTTGCCTGCATCAGACTTTACTGTGTTCTATCATTTGTTATCGCTTGAGCGCAATACCGATATCCGGATTAAAGTGGCGCTGAATGAGCATGACTTGAACCTAGGTACCATTACCAATATCTGGCCAAATGCCAACTGGTATGAACGCGAAGCTTATGACATGTTCGGGATTAACTTCGAAGGTCATCCGATGCTTCGTCGTATTCTCTTGCCAACTTACTGGGAAGGTCATCCGCTTCGTAAAGAGTACTCTGCGCGTGCAACTGAATATACGCCATATATGCAGGACAAGGCCAAGCAGGACTATGAACAGGAGCATCTGCGTTTTGTACCAGAAGACTGGGGTCTAAAACGCGGCAATGCCGATGAAGACTTTATGTTCCTGAATCTGGGTCCTAACCACCCGTCTGCGCATGGTGCATTCCGTGTCATCTTGCAGCTAGATGGTGAAGAGATTAAGGACTGTGTACCGGACATTGGTTATCACCATCGTGGTGCCGAAAAGATGGGTGAACGCCAGACTTGGCATTCATACATTCCTTATACTGACCGCGTAGATTATCTGGGTGGCTGTTCTCAGAACATGCCTTATCTGATGTCGATTGAACAGTTGGCTGGTATTACTGTGCCGGATCGTGCACAGTGTATTCGTGTCATGATGTCAGAGCTGTTTCGCATCAATAACCATCTGTTATATATCGGTACTGCGATTCAGGATGCCGGCGGTATGACTCCGGTGTTCTATATGTTCGCCGATCGCCAGAAAATTTATGATGCAATTGAAGCAATTACCGGTTTTCGTATGCATCCGGCCTGGTTCCGTATTGGTGGTACTGCACATGATCTGCCAAATAACTGGCAGAAACTCATCCGTGAAATCCTTGAGTGGATGCCGAAACGGATGAATGAATACTATACGGCTGCACTTCGCAACTCGGTGTTTATGGGCCGTACCAAAAATGTGGCACAGTATGATGCTAAAGCAGCATTGGCTTGGGGCGTAACGGGTACAGGTTTGCGTGCGACAGGTATTGATTTTGATGTGCGTAAATACCGTCCATATAGCGGTTATGAAAACTACGACTTTGAAGTACCAGTAGAGTATGAAGGTGATGCTTACGCGCGTGTCATGGTTCACTTCCATGAAATTAACGAAGCACTGAAAATTATCAAGCAATGTTTGGATAATATGCCTTCTGGTGCTTATAAGGCAGACCATCCACTGGCTGTACCACCACCAAAAGATAAAACTTTAAAAGATATTGAAACCCTGATTACCCACTTCTTGAGTGTGTCTTGGGGACCTGTAATGCCAGCAGGTGAATCCGCAGTGATGGCAGAGGTGGTTAAAGGCGCGTCAACTTATTATTTGACTTCAGACAAGTCAACGATGAGCTATCGTACCCGTATCCGTACGCCGACCTTCACGCACTTGCAGCAAATTCCTTCTGTGATTAATGGCAGCCTTGTGTCTGACTTGATCATTTATTTAGCGACTATTGATGTCGTAATGGCAGACGTGGATCGCTAAGGGGTAACGCATTATGATGATTTTGACTGACAAAAAACCACGTGTGAATGTCGAAGGGATTTTAACTTCTGAAGAAATCCATGAAATTCAGCATCACATTGGTCATTATCCCTATGCACGTGCGGCGTCACTGGACGCACTAAAATGTGTGCAGCGCCGTAACGGCTGGGTAGATGATGCCCAGCTTAATGCGATTGCCCAGCTGCTTTCAATCAGTACTGCTGATCTGGAAGGTGTTGCAACATTTTACAACCGTATTTATCGCCAGCCTGTAGGGCGTCATGTGATCCTGTTGTGTGATTCGATTGCATGCTTCCTGATGGGTGCAGAAACTTTGGCAGAAGCATTTCAGCGTGAGCTTGGCATCCAGTTTGGTCAAACGACTGCTGATGGCCGTTTTACTTTGCTACCAATCTGCTGCCTGGGTAACTGTGACAAAGGCCCAACGTTAATGATTGATGGAGATACTCACGGTCTGGTTGAAGTGACCTCTATCCAACAGTTATTGGAGAAGTATGTATGAATACCGAACCAAAACCAATTTACGGCGACGGTAACCCGGAAACTCATCCATTAACTTGGCGTCTAAGTAAACAAGAGCATGTACGTAGTGCTGATGACTATGAAACGCTTGAAGGTTATGAAGGCTTTAAAAAAGCGCTAGGCATGCCGCCAAAAGATGTACTGGAAATTGTCAAAGCTGCAACCGTTAAAGGGCGTGGTGGTGCAGGCTTTCCGGCGGGTATCAAATGGTCGCTGATGGCGCCAAATGATAATTCAGGTCCACGTTACCTGATCTGTAACGCCGATGAGATGGAGCCAGGTACGTTCAAAGACCGTTTGCTGATGGAGCGTTTACCGCATCAGCTGATCGAAGGTATGCTGATTGCAGGTTATACCTTGGAAGCGACTCACGGTTATATCTTCATCCGTGGCGAGTATATCGAAGCTGCACAGTATTTAAATGAAGCTTTGGAACAGATCCGTGCCAAAGGTTATTTGGGTGAAAATATCCTGGATACTGGCTGGAACTTTGAAATGTACGTGCACACTGGTGCAGGACGTTATATCTGTGGCGAAGAAACTGCACTGATCAACTCGCTGGAAGGTCGCCGTGCCAATCCGCGTACCAAACCGCCATTTCCACAGGTCGCAGGTGCTTGGGGACGTCCTACAATTGTCAACAACGTAGAGACTTACAACAATCTGCCAGCGATTATGCTGCGTGGTCCGGAATGGTATATCGGTCTGTCTGCAGGCAAGTCTAAAGATCCAGGTACCAAAATTTATGGTGCATCAGGCAAAGTGAAATTTCCTGGGCTATGGGAGCTGCCATTTGGTACTACGGCACGTGAAGTCATTGAAGAGCATGCTGGTGGTATGCGTGATGGACTGAAACTAAAAGCCTGGCTGCCAGGTGGTGCATCAACAGACTTTCTGACCGCCGATCATATTGATCTGCCAATGGACTCTGACAGTATCATGAAAGCTGGCTCTCGTCTGGGAACCTGCTTGCTAATGGTGTTTGATGAGAACCAGTGCATGGTTTCAGCGACCCGTAATTTAGAAGAATTCTTTGCGCGTGAATCTTGTGGCTGGTGTACACCGTGCCGTGATGGGTTGCCATGGAGTGTGAAAGCACTGCGTTCAATTGAAAATGGTGAAGGCAAGATGGAGGATATCCAGCATCTTCAGGAACTCACCAAGAAATTGTGGATTGGCAAAACATTCTGTGCCCACGCACCAGGTGCGATGGAACCGCTACAGAGCGCATTAAAATATTGGCGTCATGAGTTCGAAGCGAAGATCAAAGATCATGCTCCAGCTCGTGAAGCAGAACAAGCTTAAGGAATTCGACTATGGCTACAATTCATGTCGATGGAAAATCATACGAAGTTGACGGCTCAGAAAACCTGCTACAGGCCTGTCTGTCACTGGGTATCGATATTCCGTATTTTTGTTGGCATCCATCCTTAGGCTCTGTAGGTTCCTGCCGTCAATGTGCAGTAACCCAGTATGCAAATCCTGAGGATACACGCGGTCGTCTGGTTATGTCATGTATGACCCCCGCGGCTGACAATACCTATATTTCGATTGAAGATAAGGAAGCGGTAGATTTTCGTGAGTCTGTCATTGAATTTTTGATGACAAACCACCCGCATGACTGTCCGGTATGCGAAGAGGGTGGCCACTGTCACTTGCAGGATATGACTGTGATGACCGGTCATGACCGCCGTCGTTACCGGTTTACCAAGCGGACACATTACAATCAGGAACTGGGTTCATTTATTGCGCATGAAATGAACCGCTGTATCGCATGTTACCGCTGTGTACGTTATTACAATGACTATGCCGGCGGTACTGACCTGGGCGTATATGCCAACGCGTCACGTGTGTATTTCGGTCGTCCAGAATCAGGTGCTTTGGAATCTGAATTCTCTGGAAATCTGACAGAAATCTGTCCAACTGGCGTGTTCACTGATAAAACCCACTCAGAGCGTTATAACCGTAAATGGGACATGCAGTATGCGCCGAGCGTATGCCAAGGCTGTTCTTCAGGTTGTAATATCTCTCCGGGCGAGCGTTATGGTGAGCTGCGCCGTGTTGAAAACCGGTTTAACGGAGAAGTAAACCAGTACTTCCTGTGTGACAAGGGTCGTTTTGGTACCGGTTATGTCAACCGTGCCGACCGTCCACGTCAACCGCAGTTCCGTTCAGGTACCACAGTGACTACCGCAACTGTAGATGAAGCGCTGGATCAAACTATTGCCAAGTTAAAAGGTAAAAAAGTTCTGGGAATTGGTTCGCCACGTGCCAGCCTTGAGTCTAACTTTGCACTACGCGAACTGGTTGGGCAGGAAAACTACTCAACAGGTATGAACCAGAAAGAGCAGTCACTGGTCGAGCTAGCCGCAGCTATCATGCAGACTGAGGGAATTTATAACCCGAGCATGCGTGAAATTGAAAGCTATGATGCCGTTCTGATTTTAGGTGAAGATCTGACCCAGACCGCACCACGTATGGCCTTGTCTGTACGTCAGGCTGCAAAAAATAAAGCCAAAGAAATGGCTGCAGAGCGCCGTACTCAAGAATGGCTGGCTGAACCGGTCAAGCGTATTGCTCAAGATGCAAAATCTCCGATCTATATCTTGGCTGCAACCCAGACCCGACTGGCAGATGTCGCTACAGGTGAAGTGGTTGCTTCTCCAAACGATATCGCGCGTTTAGGCTTTGCGGTCGCACAAGCAGTGGCGGGTGAAACCATTACTGGTCTGGATGACAGTGCATCTGCATTTGCACAGACTATTGCTGATACCCTGAAAGCTGCGAAAAAGCCTTTGATCATTTCAGGCACCAGCTTGCAAGATGCTGCCATCATGGAAGCTGCTGCACAGGTCGCACAAAATCTGGGTGGTCATGCCGGTTTAAGTCTGACTGTTCCTGAAGTGAACTCAATGGGGCTGGCTCTGTTTGGTGGCTTAAGTCTCGAACAGGCTTTTGCACAGGATTATGATGCAGTAATTGTGGTTGAAAACGATTTGTATCGTCGTCTGCCAGCTACCCGTATTGATGCAGCACTGGCTAAAGCAGCTGAGGTTATTGTATTGGATCATTCTGATACAGCGACTGTTGCTCAAGCATCGATTGTATTGTCTGCTGCAAGCTTTGCTGAAGGAGATGGTACGGTAGTTAGTCAGGAAGGTCGCGCACAGCGTTACTATCAGGTTTATGATCCGTCATACTATAACCCGGCTTATGCGATCAAGGAGTCTTGGCGCTGGCTGCATGCTTTACAGACCGGTCTTGAAGACAAGAACATTAGCTGGACTGTACTGGATGATGTCATTGAAAGTGTCGCTAAAAATGTACCTGTACTTGAAGCGATCCAAGACGTTGCTCCGGACGCAGGCTATCGTATCCATGGTCTGAAAATTGCGCGTGAACCACGTCGCTATTCTGGTCGTACTGCAATGCGTGCGCCACTTTCTGTACATGAGCCAAAACAGCCAACAGATATTGACTCTGCATTAACCTTTTCTATGGAAGGTTATGTGGGTCCGCAGAAAGCATCATCTCTGGTACCATTTGCCTGGGCTGCGGGTTGGAACTCGCCACAAGCCTGGAATAAATATCAAGATGAAGTCGGTGGCCATTTAAAAGGTGGAGACTCCGGCGTGCGTCTGTTTGACCGTCTGGCTAAACGCCCGGCACGTAGCTATGTTGCACCTGCTGCAGTTCTGGCAAATGCAGAAAGCTTCCGCCTGGTTCCAATGCATCACATCTTTGCTTCTGGCGAGTTCACTGTTAAAACACCAGCGATGGAAACCCGTATTCCTGAAGCGATGTTTGCTGTAGGTGAACAGGATGCCAGCCGCCTCAATGTACAAGATGGTCAGCGTATTACTGTTAAAACAGGGGATACCACCATCAGCCTTCCTGTACAAGTGATTGAATATTTACCGACAGGTTATATCGGTTATCCGGTAGGACTGGCACCTACGGTATCCTTGGCTGAGCCTGTATCAGTTGCGGTAGGAGTGTAATCATGAACGAAACCTTACGCGTACTACCGCAATGGGCAGCCGGCTGGGAAACTACCTTTATGGTAGTACAGGCCGTTATCGTACTGCTGGTGGTGGTATTAATGGCAGCACTGATGTCTTTTATTGAGCGTCGCCTGCTGGCTGTCTGGCAGGACCGTTATGGTCCGAACCGTGTAGGTCCAGGCGGTATGTTCCAGATCGTAGCCGACATGCTTAAAATCATGTTCAAGGAAGACTGGACACCAAAATTCTCTGACAAACTGACATTCCGTCTGGCACCTGCGGTTGCGATGGCAACTGCAGTACTCTCATTTATGGTGATACCTGTATCACCATCTCTGGGCGTAGCCGATATGAGTATCGGCCTGCTGTTCTTTATGGCAATGGCTGGTATTGCAGTTTATGCCGTATTATTTGGCGGCTGGTCTTCAAACAACAAGTACGCATTACTGGGTGGCCTGCGTTCTGCAGCCCAAACGATTTCTTATGAAGTCTTCCTGGGTATTTCACTGATGGGTGTAGTTGCAATTGCAGGTTCTTTCAACCTGCGTGAAATTGTAGAAGCCCAGCGTGACATGTGGTTTATCATTCCGCAGTTCCTTGGTTTTATGATCTTCGTAGTCGCAGGCGTAGCGGTGACTCACCGTCATCCATTTGACCAGCCGGAAGCCGAACAGGAACTTGCAGAAGGTTACCATGTTGAATATGGTGGTATGAAATGGGGGATGTTCTTCGTTGCTGAATACGTCAATATCATCCTGATTTCTGCCCTGATTGTAACTCTGTTCTTTGGTGGATGGCTTGCACCATTCAATCTTGAAATTCCGTTCTTGCCACCAGCATTCTGGTTCATTATTAAAACTGCTTTCTTTGTCATGATGTTTGTATTGGCTCGTGGTTCACTTATGCGTCCACGATATGACCAAGTGATGAATTTTGGCTGGAAAGTGTGTCTGCCATTGGCGTTAGTAAACCTATTGGTAACTGGCGCTGTTATTCTGATGAATGCGGCCTAGGACAGCAGGGAGTTAAAAATGTATAAAATTCTAGCTGGAGTTGGGTCAATTGTTCGTACGCTATGGATGGTCTTCACCCATGTCGGACGTAAACGTGACACCATTTTATATCCGGAAGTACCTGCTGAGCAGATCGTACCGCCACGTTATCGTGGGCGGATTATTCTGACACGTGACCCGGATGGTGAAGAGCGTTGTGTTGCCTGCAACCTGTGTGCTGTTGCCTGTCCGGTAGGCTGTATTTCACTGCAAAAAGCAGAGAAAGAAGATGGCCGCTGGTATCCGGAATTTTTCCGTATCAACTTTTCACGTTGTATCTTCTGCGGTATGTGTGAAGAAGCATGCCCAACCACAGCCATTCAGCTGACACCTGACTTTGAACTTGGTGAATATGTTCGTCAGGATCTGGTCTATGAAAAAGAACATCTGCTAATTTCTGGTCCTGGCAAATATCCTGACTATAATTTCTACCGTGTAGCAGGTATGGCAATCGAAGGCAAAGACAAAGGTCAGGCACAAAAAGAAAGTGCACCTATTGATGTACGGAGTCTATTACCATGATGTGGCCATTTTATCTGATGGCTCTTGTGGCCATTATCTCGACGATTCGTGTGGTAACCAACACCAATCCGGTACACGCTTTACTCAGCCTGATTGTTTCACTTCTGGCAGTAGCAGGTATTTTTCTGATCGTAGGTGCGCCGTTTGCTGGTGCACTTGAAGTGATCGTTTATGCAGGTGCCATTATGGTGCTGTTCGTGTTCGTGGTTATGATGCTGAATCTGGGACAGCAAACCATGGAGCAGGAGCGTAAATGGTTAAACTCATCTGCCTGGGCCTACCCGGCACTGATGTCATTCCTGATGGGACTGATTTTAGTGTGGATGCTCGGTGGTGAATACACTACTGCAGGTGCTACGCTCGGCCGTGAAATTATCGGACCCAAGGCTGTAGGTCAGTCACTCTTTACACATTATTTATTATTGGTTGAGGTTGCCGCAATGCTGCTTCTGGCTTCGCTGGTTGCTGCATTCCATATTGGTCGACGTGAACCGGGTGCAGAAGAGGAAAACAATAATGGGTAACATCCCTCTAGAACATGGTTTGATTGTCGCAACCATTCTTTTTGCACTGGGCTTTTATGGTGTAATGGTACGACGTAACCTTTTGTTTATGTTAATGAGCCTTGAAGTCATGATGAATGCAGCAGCATTGGCATTTGTATTGGCGGGTAGTGCCTGGGCACAGCCGGATGGACAGATTATGTTTATCCTGATTTTGACCTTGGCAGCAGCAGAGGCTTGTATCGGTCTCGCGATCGTCCTTCAGTTTTATCATCGCTTCCATCATCTGGATGTGGATGCTGCTAGTGAGATGCGCGGATGAGCTATTTATATTTGACAGTATTATTCCCGCTAATCGGTTTTCTCTTGTTGGCGGCGGGACGCGATAAGCTTTCTGAAAATATCTCTGCAGTAATCGGTGCAGGCTCAGTAGGCCTGTCTGCTCTGATCGCACTGATTGCTGGTATAGAGTTTGTAGGTAATGGTTCAGTGGCTCAGGCTCAGCATTTGTGGACCTGGTTCAGTGTTGGTACATTTGCTCCTGGCATTAGTCTACATCTGGATGGTCTATCTTTACTGATGACCGGTATGATTACTGGGGTAGGTTTTCTGATCCATATCTTTGCTTCGTGGTATATGCGTGGTGAAGAAGGTTATGCACGCTTTTTCTCTTACTTCAACCTGTTTGTAGCAAGCATGTTGTTGTTAGTACTTGGCGATAACCTGGCACTTTTATTCTTGGGCTGGGAAGGCGTGGGCCTGTGTTCATATCTGCTGATCGGTTTTTATTATTCGAATCCTGCTAATGGCTGGGCGGCAATTAAAGCCTTTACCGTGACTCGTGTAGGTGACGTATTCCTGCTGATTGCATTATTCCTGCTTTATCAACAGTTCGGAACATTAAATATCCAGTATATCGTGGCAAATGCAGCTCAGGTCATGACTCTAAGCTCGTCACTATCTATCTGGACTGCGTTAATGTTATTCCTTGGAGCAGCCGGTAAATCTGCACAGATACCACTGCAAACCTGGCTTGCAGATGCAATGGCAGGTCCAACACCTGTTTCTGCACTGATCCATGCCGCTACTATGGTAACCGCAGGTGTCTACCTAACCTGCCGTATGTTTGCTGTAATGGAAATGGCACCAGAAGTGATGCAGTTTATCTCCATTACTGGTGCGGTTACTTTGCTGGTTGCTGGTTTTGCTGCCTTGGTACAGACCGATATCAAACGTATTCTGGCTTACTCAACTATGAGTCAGTTGGGTTATATGTTTATGGCGGTTGGTGCAGAAGCTTATCAAGCAGGGCTGTTCCACATGCTGGCACATGCTTTCTTTAAAGCATTACTGTTCCTGTCTTCAGGTGCAGTGATTCTGGCTTGTCATCATGAACAGAATATTTTCAAAATGGGTGGCTTACGCAAGAAAATTCCATTTGTGTTCTGGTGCTTTGTTATTGGTGGTGGTGCACTGGCAGCGTTACCAATTGTGACCGTGGGCTTCTTCTCTAAAGATGCGATCCTTGGTGCAGTTTATGCACAGTCAGCCATGTCCAACCTGCCACTTTATAATACATTGTACTGGGTAGGGGTAGTGGGTGCTTTCCTCACTTCAATTTATACATTCCGCTTGATCTGGGTAGTATTCTTTGGTGAAGAGAAGACTCATGCGCATGAAATCAAGGGAGTGACCTATTGGGGTCCGCTGGCAATCCTTGCAGCGTTGTCAACCGGTTTGGGTTACTTCTTGCAAGGTCCAGTAAATAAGCTTCTGGCTACAGCTATTCCTGCATTTAGTATTCCTGAAACACTGGAAGATGCGGTTGCACATGCCGAGCATCTAGCAAGCGGTGTTGCAATTGCTGGTCTGATCGTGGGAATTATCCTGTTTGCTTTTGCTTACAATGTCGTAAAAAGCATTGCCAATACATCGTTTGGTACAGGTATTGCCAATATCTGGCGTAATGCTTTTGGCTTCGATGCCCTTTATCATCTTGTTTTTGTAAAACCATATTTGCTCATCGCGAAGATCATGGGTCGTGATCCGATTGACAGTCTGTGGCTGGTTCTGCCTGCGCTAGTTAAAAGCGGCAACAGCTTTACAAGTTCTCGTCAAACCGGTTTGCTACGTGAATACGCATCTAGCATGTCACTCGGGGTAGTGGTGTTGCTGATGATCCTGATCGTGATTCAGGTAGTGGGGAAATAAAATGGAAAACAATTTAATTTTACCCGCGCTGATCCTTGTTCCGTTCATTGCAGGTTTTATTTGCTGGCTGGTCGACAAGCTCGACCAACATCTACCACGCTGGATTGCTTTAATTGGCATGCTCGTTACTTTGGGCCTGACCATTGCTCTTTGGCAGACTGGTACTTATGACTATAGCTTGGGCCAGAAGGTTCCAACCTGGTCTGCAGAGTTTGCACTACCTTGGATTCAAACCCTGGGTATCAATATTCATTTGGCAGTAGATGGACTTTCTTTACTCATGGTCGGCCTGACAGCACTTCTTGGTGTGCTGGCAGTAGGCTGTTCATGGGGTGAAATCCAGAAAAATGTTGGTTTCTTCCACCTGAACTTATTATGGTCTCTAGGTGGAGTCATCGGGGTATTTCTGGCTATCGACATGTTCCTGTTCTTCTTCTTCTGGGAGATGATGCTGGTGCCGATCTACTTCCTGATCGCACTTTGGGGACATAAAGGTTCAAATGGACGTTCGCGTGTTTATGCGGCAACCAAGTTCTTTATTTATACGCAGGTTGCAGGCCTGATCATGCTGATCGGTATTCTGGGGCTGGTGATTTACGGTTATATGATGACCGGTACCATCAACTTCAGCTATAACTATCTGCTGGGCGTTGCCAATGCACTGGACACTCAGCTGCCTTCAGTTGCATACGCATTTATGATCTGTATGTTTATCGGGTTTGCGGTCAAGTTGCCAGTATTCCCGTTACATGGCTGGTTACCAGATGCCCATGCTCAGGCGCCTACAGCAGGTTCGGTTGACCTTGCAGGGATCCTGATTAAGACTGCTGCTTATGGTTTGCTCCGTTTTGTTATTCCGTTCTTTCCGGCAGCATCTGCAGATTTTGCCAATATCGCTATTATCTTTGGTTTGATCGGTATTTTTTACGGCGCATGGTGTGCTTTCCAGCAAACAGACATGAAGCGTCTGCTGGCTTACACTTCCATTTCGCACATGGGTTTTGTGTTATTGGCGCTATATGCCGGTAATATCCTGACCTTCCAGGGTCTGATGATCATGATGCTGGCTCATGGTTTGTCGTCTGCTGCATTGTTTATTATGTGTGGCCAGATTTATGAGCGTCTGCATACACGTGATATGCGTCTGATGGGCGGTATTCGCGGTCAGTTCCAGTATCTGCCATTCTTCCTGATGTTCTTCGTGGCAGCGTTAGTCGGTATTCCTGGTTTGGGTAACTTCATCGGTGAGTTCCTGATCCTGATGGGTTCTTATGCAAAATTCCCAGTATTTACAATTCTTGCAGCAGTCAGTCTGGTATTTGCCGGTCTGTACGGTTTAATCCTGATTCACAAAGCTTTATTTGGTGTGCCAAATGAAGAACAAAAGCAGCATTATTCACATCCATTAAAAGATCTGAATGCTCGTGAAATGGTAATTCTGTTGATCTGTGCGCTAGGTCTAGTCTGGCTTGGTCTCTATCCACAAACTTTCCTTGATGTGTCCAACTCAAGTATGGCGTGGTTAGCAAATAGCTACATTCCTGTTCAAGAAGTCGTTGATGTCACCCAGCAGGTGTCGACTCAACTCGAAAATGTGGAGATCCAATAAGCCATGAACTTCACAATGTCATTTTCCGAGCTTATGCCATTAGCTCCTGTGATGATCGTGGCCTTAACTGCGATCGTGGTAATGATCCTCACGGCAATCAAACGTAACCATAACTTGATTGCTACTGCCACAGTAGTGGGTTTAAACCTGTCCGTCATCTATATCCTGATGGAAATGTTCGGTGGTCATTTTGTACCGGCGAATGTTATGGGCATGTTTATGGTTGATCCATTTACCATGCTGTACCAGTTACTGATCTTGATCGCTGCACTGGCCTGTTCAACACTGTCTCATGCTTATATCGAGACCTATAAGAGTAACCGTGAAGAGCTGTATATTCTGCTACTGACTTCAGTGGTTGGTGCAATGCTGATGGTTTCAAGCAGTCACTATGCATCTTTCTTTATCAGCCTCGAACTGATGTCAATTCCGGTTTACGGTTTGCTGGCCTATACACATCAGCGCGCCCGTTCTCTTGAATCTGGTGTGAAGTACCTGGTGCTGTCAGCTACTGCTTCAGCTATGCTACTGATGGGTATGGCATATATCTATGCTTATACTGGCTCACTGTCATTCTATGACTCTGTACAGGCACTCATGCAGGCAATCCAGCAACCAATGGTAATTATTGGTCTGGGACTGATTATCTTTGCTATTGCATTTAAACTATCGCTGGCGCCATTTCATAAATGGACGCCTGATGTTTATGCAGGTGCACCAGCACCGATGGCAACCTTCCTTGCTACCGCAGCAAAAGTAGCAACTATTGGCCTGTTTGTGCGCTATATACTCACTTCAGGTGCGATCCTGATTGAGTCACTAGTGACTATTATTACCATTATTGCAGTTTTATCGATTCTGGTCGGTAACCTGCTGGCAGTTCGTCAAGTAAACTTAAAGCGCATTCTAGGTTATTCATCGATTTCACATTTCGGTTATCTGCTGATTGCACTGGTCAGCATGACCTATGTAAGTCTGGGCAGTGTAAGCGTTTATGTGATTACTTATGTATTAACTACGATCGGCGCTTTCGGTGCTGTTGCCCTGATGTCGAGTCCATATAATAATCTGGATGAAGCTGAATCACTGGCAGATTACCGAGGTCTGTTCTGGCGCCGTCCGGTTCTGACTGCAACCTTAACTGTCATGATGCTGTCTTTAGCCGGTATTCCGTTGACTGCAGGCTTTATTGGTAAGTTTCTTGTAGTTATGGCAGCAGTTACTACCCAGCACTGGTTCTTGGCTGCAATGGTGATTGTAGGTTCAGGTATTGGTCTATATTACTACCTGCGTGTAATGGTGGTTATGTATATGACGCCGCCTGAGACACCGCGTATCGATGCAGATAAGCACTGGGGCCAGAAAGTCGGCGGTTTAATGGTTCTTGGTGCAGCTGTGCTGGTATTATTCCTGGGTATCTATCCAGATCCGATGATCAAGCTTGCGCTCCAAGCCGAGATTTTATCTCCAATCCACTTCATGTTAAGTCAGCAATAATTCTTAAAAATTATTGGATTTAACAAAAAAAGCCCCCAGACATTGGGGGCTTTGCTTATTTCAGATATAAAAAACATTTATAATGCCCCCAACTAAAACTTATTCTTTAGGTGTTCTCCCGTGCCCATTCAAGAAATCCGACATCCATTAATCCGTCATAAAATTGGTCTTTTGCGTCGTGCCGATATCAGCACCAAGAATTTCCGTGAACTGGCTCAGGAAGTTACTATGCTGCTGACTTATGAAGCAACACAGGATCTGCCAGTAGTTGACCATGAAATCGCAGGATGGGCAGGACCAGTTACAACTCAACGTATTGCCGGTAAAAAAATTACCGTAGTACCAATTTTACGTGCCGGCATTGGTATGCTGGATGGTTTTTTAAACCTGATTCCGAGCGCCAAAGTTTCTGTATTGGGGCTTGAACGTGATGAAGAAACATTAGAAGCGCGGACTTACTATAAGAAACTGGTTCCAGATGTACAAAATCGTATCGCCATGATTATTGATCCAATGCTGGCCACAGGTGCTTCGCTAGTGGCTGCAATTGATGTCCTTAAAGCCAGTGGCTGTAAAGATATCCGGGTGATGGTCCTGGTTGCAGCGCCTGAAGGAATCAAGAAAGTAGAAGATGCTCATCCAGATGTGCGTATTTTTACTGCTTCAATTGATGAAGGACTAAATGCACAGGGGTACATTGTGCCGGGTTTAGGGGACGCAGGCGACAAGATTTTTGGTTCAGTACAAAAAGACTAAAATATTTGCTGTCGAGGTAAGAAAGAGGCGAAAGCCTCTTTTTTTATTAGAATATTTTAAATTTGAAATACTGCAAATTATGCTGTTAAGGTTAAGAGTGTAACATTATAGCAAAGGCCTGTACCCGCTTAATCTGGCTAGAATGAGCGTGATATTAGCCAGATGAATTCCTGCTAAAAAATGAGATTTTTTCAAAAATTGCTCCAAAATAAGAAAGACAGTAAGAATATAGCTAATGAAAATGATGTAGACTGATCAAAAAAAGCGCCTTAAGGCGCTTTTTTTTATTTCTCTTCACAAAATCGCATAAATGCTTTTAAACCCGGACCCTGATATTTCTGGCGGTGAACCAGCATAAAAAGAGGGCGCGTTAACTGCCAGAAGGGTGTATCTAGTATGACTAACTGACCTTTTTCACGAAGAGGCTCAATAGCTAGTCTGGAAATACAGGAAACCCCCATACCACCAGCAACTATTTTTAAAATGGCTTCATTATGCCCAAGCGTTAAACGGATGTTTGCATCAGGTAGATCCTGCAAAATACTATTATCAAATACTTCACGGGTACCTGAACCTTCTTCACGCAAAATCCACTCAGCATTTAAAAAATCTTTCTGACTCAGCGGTTGTTTATGCTGTGCCAATGGATGATCAGGTGCACAGCAGACAGCAAGCTCATCATCACGCCAATGGATACATTGCAGTTGGGGTAAATGGCATGAGCCTTCAATGAGTGCCAAATCCAGCTGAAACTGATTTACAGCTTCAATCATCTGGCGGGTATTACCTACCTGAAGCTGTAGATGAGCTTGGGGCTGAAGCTGCAAGAAGCCAGCCATCAGATCAGGCATTAAATAATCACTGATCGTTAAGGTCGCACCCAGACGCAAATCAATACTTTGTAGTTCACCTTTAGCAGCCTGTTCAAAAGACTCACAACGACCTAGTATTTCTAAAGCTTGCGGAAGCAAGAAACGTCCCAGATCATTCAGTTGTAGACGTTTACCTAAGCGGTCAAACAGGGGGGCACCCAAACCATCTTCCAGATCTGCCAGTGCCATACTGGCTGCACTTTGAGTCAGTTTTACGGCATCGCTTGCCCGGGTGACGGTACCCTCTTGAGCAACTGCTACAAAAACCGCCAGCTGGCGTAATGTCATACGCATGAATGAAGCCTTAACGTTTAAAAAATATAAAATAAATAGATGGTCATGCTACCATGAGCACAGTCTCTCATGCCATGTAGAAATCATGTCAATTGAAAAATTTACTCAGGAAAAAGTTTTATCAGTACAGCGCTGGACCTCTAACCTGTTCAGTTTTACGCTGACACGACCTGCACATTTCAAGTTTACTGCCGGCCAGTTTGCGCGTATAGGCTTAAAAGTTGGAGATGAGCTGATCGTACGCGCTTATTCAATTGTTTCTTCACCTTTTGATGAAACTCTGGAATTTTTCTCGATTGTTGTGCCTGACGGGGCTTTTACTTCTCAGCTACAGTACCTGAAAGTAAATGACGAGCTGTATCTGGAAAAGATTCCTTATGGATATCTGACTTTGGCACGTTATCAGTTGCCACTGCCTAAAGATCTATGGCTGCTTGCCACAGGAACTGGTCTGGCGCCGTTTCTATCAATGCTACAGGATTTTGAAACTTGGACTAAATATCAGTCAATTCAGCTGGTCTACAGTGTACGTACAGAGGCCGAGTTAGCTTATCTAGACCGCATTCAGGAAATGGCCAAAATATTTGGGGAAGGGCATCAAGGCTTTCATTTTATACCAGTTATCACCCGTGACCCAAATGCCCGATTACATGAACGTTTGCCCGTACTTATTGAAAATGGTGCACTGGAAGCTGCGGCAGGGCTGCAATTTAACCCTGAGACCAGTCATGTAATGCTTTGTGGTAATCCGCAAATGGTAGAAGATACCAAGGAGGCACTGAAACGGCGTGGGCTCAGTATGAATCGTCGGGGTGAGGGAAATATTGCGGTGGAAAATTACTGGTAAGGGATAATAAGTATAGATAGATATGTTTAATGTACAAACATATCTACAAACTCACGGATCTCCTGAATTGCACTGTCAACATCTGAACTGAGCCAAGTCGGTTCAAATATCCCTGAATAATGTTCAATACGGTCTTGTGGGACCACCAGCCGGATTGGACAGTCTTCTTCAAGCAGGCGCCAAGGAATAATAGGCACTTCCTGATCCAGAAATGCACTGATATTACGAATATCAATGATCATCGCATTTACACAATCGGGAAATGGCATTACTGAAAATTCTTCAGTACGACGCCGAAAGTATTCTAGATCGCCCCACTTTAATACATAGCTAGGCTTGCTAAACTCAATAATCCCGATCAGGTGCAGGTCACGCGTATGATGTAAATAGCACTGATGCGTAACATCGGTGTCTAGATCCAGTGAGGTACGCTGTAGACGATATGCCATAAATAAACAGAATGCATAAAACTTGGCCCAATAGTATAGCGCATTTTTAACTACAACTTAGAAACATTGCACACGTTCCCACTATGCTTTTTCACACAATACAACATAAGTGCTTGTTATGATGAAAATCCAAGCCATAAGAATAAGAGAATGACTATGCAACACGATTTTAATAAACCGCCTCATACTAATGGCCCACAGGATACGGCAAAAAAAAACCGTTTACCTATTTATATTCTTATTGCGGTAGGTATTTTTCTGGCGGCTTTAGTGGTTTATATGATTGGCGACCGTGATCCGGATTCTTCTGAGGCTCCCCCACAGCATCCTAATGCAGAAATGGAACAAGCTTCCATGAACAATACAACCCCAGCAGTAGCCGGTAATACCGAAGCGACGGCAGTAGACAACAGTACGGCAACAGATACTGGCGGTACAGCAGCAGCTCATGATACCGGTACTGGCTCTGCCCATGGTCAATAAGGCTAGCTAGACGAGGATCAGACTATAGTGGCGGCTGTTTAAATATTGCTATCCACTTAAGTCACCTCAGCCTATAGCCTTAATGTGTATACATTAGGGCTTTTTTGCAATCTTTTACTGACGATTTGTTGTATTTATGCTCACTGTAGTTGAATAAACATTGTCCACAAAATATGTTGAAAAGGAATATAAGCCTAGCTTTCTAAACATTCTTAACAACTTAAAACGCTTTAAAACAAGCAAATTGAAGCATAACAAGAGGGCATAACAAAATGAATGATTACTATGCTGGAGGAGCCCGAGGTCCGGGTTTTGATGCAATGTACTATTGGGATCAATTCCATCCCATTATTGCGGCGGTTGTGATATTAATTCTGGGCTGGATTATTGCATTGGTCATTGCTGCCGGAGTTAAAAAGCTTCTGCAAAAAATGAATACCAATCATAAATTATCTAATGCAGCAGGGCACACTACAACTACAGGAACGTCTCCGAATTATGAGGGACTTTTCTCACGTATTGTATTCTGGTTTATTTTAATTATTGCCATTATTGCTGCTTTAAATGTTCTGAATATCAATAGCGTCAGCGGTCCGTTTAGTAATATGATCAGTCAAGTGCTGGTATTTATTCCTAATCTGATTGCAGCAATCGCGGTAGGCTTTATTGGCTGGCTGGTAGCACGTCTGGTGCGTACCGGTTTAACCAAAGTACTGGCCCGTACACAACTTGATGAAAAGTTGAGTAATGATGTCGGTGTAAGTCCTATCAGTAAAAATATTGCTGATATCATTTACTGGTTAATCCTTTTACTGTTCCTGCCAATTGTCCTTTCTATTCTGGGACTGGATGGCCTCTTGGTGCCAGTTCAAAACCTTGTTAATAAAGCTGCGCTATATATTCCTAATATATTCATGGCAGCTATCATCCTGTTTGCAGGCTACATTCTGGCCAAAATTGTTCGTGGTATTGTAGAAGGTCTGGTTAACAGCCTTGACTTGCAGACTCAGGTACAAAAAGTAGGTTTATTTAAAAATTCTAATTTACCTGGATTCCTTGGTTCATTCGTGTTTGCAATCATTATGATTACAGCACTGATTGTAGCTTTTGAAGCACTAGGTATACAAAGTATTTCTCAACCTGCAACTGCGATGCTCTATGAAATCATGAATGCAATTCCGCATATTATTGCTGCGGGCCTGATTCTGATTCTGGCATACATCGTGTCACGCTTTGTTGGCCGTCTGGTTGCTGAACTGATTGCCGGTACAGGTGCAGATGAACTACCAGCTAAGGTTGGTGTTCAGCGTTTCATGGGTAATGCCAAAGTATCCAGTATTGTTGGTTACCTAATTGTATTCTTCACTATGCTGTTTGCTCTGTCTGAAGCAGCAAACCGTCTTGGTTTTGAGCAAGTCAGCGCGCTGATTGCCATGTTCATTTACTTTGGTGCCAATATTCTACTAGGTGCAGTAATTTTGGTAGTAGGTTTCTGGCTGGCCAATATAGTAGCGAATGTTGTTGAACGTGGTGAATACAATAGTTCACGTTGGTTAGGTTGCCTGGTTCGTGTATTAATCATGGGTCTGGTAATTGCTATGGGTCTACGTGCAATGGGCATTGCCGACTCTATTGTAAACCTTGCTTTTGGTCTAACTCTGGGTGCGGTGGCAGTAGCATTTGCTCTAGCCTTTGGTTTAGGTGGACGCCAACCGGCTGAACGTGTTTTGACTGACTTGATTGATAAAGCGAAACGTGAGGCGAACCATCCAAATCCTTTACGAAATAATGACTCCGGTACTACCAGTTCAACAATGACTTCAACCACTGGTTCATTTACAGCTGCTCACACCCCTGCAACTAGCCCGTCAATGACTTCATCTCAAGGTACAGATACTTCAGCTGCTAAATCATCTGAATTATCTATGGATGGGGCTTCGTCTCAGGTAACTGACAGCACAACTAAAACTGCGGAGAATGGAACTTTTATGCCAGATACCGATAATGATACCAATGCGCCAATGCGTACAGATTTGTCAAATACTACTCCGGCGACATTAACGACTGCACCATATGGTGATAATGAAGCCTCTGGCATTGATCAGGTTACGCCTGATTCAGTAGGGGTTAACCCAGTAAATCTGCCTACTAATAATCCATTTGGCTCTACAGGTGAAGCTGAGCCGAATGTAGATGCTAACAAAAATCCAGAAAAGAAAGATGATCAAAAATAAGCTTTGATCTGAATAAAAGATGGGTCACCTGAGCGTGGCCTTTCTTTTTAAGTTCATAACAGGAGAAGTATAAAAATAATGCAAAACTATCCGGAGCGACGTCCACCCAACAAGGTTCTTGCACCATTAATTATTGCCAGTATTACTACAGGTTTTTTAAGTGCGGCTTATAAGTTTATCTTTAAGAAAAATTCTGAGTTAAGTCATAAACAGAATGTAACCGAAAATAAGTCCGAACATAATTCAAAGATAAAATGTCCAGAACAGAAGCATGAGGAGTTCTGAAAAATCTTTAAGACCAAATATCGTCATGAAAATATGGTAAATTTTGTAGGGCCCCAATTGTGCTGAGGAAACAGTTTATATATGATGAAGACTTAAAGAAAAAATAGTACTTAGCTATTCAATAAAAATCTAAACAAGGAACTGTTATGTTAATTAAAAATCTTTTAGATACAATGTTTAAAACAGAAAAACCAAGTTCAATGAGGCTTGCTGTAAACAAGATGGAGGCAACCATTAACCGTTTACAGCAGACACGCCAGATCATTTTATTACGTACAGATTATCTCGAATAACTTATACATATTGACTGGCAGCATGGGCAGAAGCCCATGCCCATTGAAAGTTATATCCCCCTAAGTGGCCAGTGACATCCAACACTTCACCAATAAAATAAATCCCTTTCTGTTTTTTACTTTCCATAGTTTTGGATGAAACTTCAGTCGTGTCTATCCCACCTAAAGTCACTTCAGCGGTACGGTAACCTTCTGTGCCAGAAGGCTTAACACTAAAATTTTGCAGATTCTCACCGATTTCTTCTAGTCTCTGGTCACTTAAATTACCAATTCCAATTTCAGATTCTTCAGGCCAAATCAAGTTCTGTAGCTCTACTACAATACTTTTAGCCATATATTCATTAAGTAATGTACGGAGCAGAACTTTAGGCTGCGACTGCTTTTTTTGTTTTAACCATATCGCTATATCTGTTCCCGGCAGAAAATTAATCTGAAAGCTTTCACCATTACACCAATAATTAGACAGTTGTAGGGCACTTGGGCCACTTAGACCGCGATGGGTAAATAACAGGGCCTCAGTAAAAGTATTTAAGGAATTACTTAGAGTTGCCTCCAGTGCATTACCACTTAAACGGGTAGTCACTTCCTTGAACTGATCACTAAAGGTGAAAGGAACTAAGCCTGCACGGGTAGAGTAAACATAATGACCAAACTGTTTTGCCAGTTCATAGCCGAAACCTGAACCACCCAGTGTAGGAATGGACAAACCACCAGAAGCTACAACAACAGATTCACAATTAAACTGACCTTGTGCTGTGATAACTTCAAAGCTGTTTTCACAAAGTGGATTTACCGCTTTGACTTCACAGCTGCTTCGAATTTCAACATTCCCTGTTTTTTTACATTCGCTGAGCAGCATGTTTAAAATATCTTTGGCGCCGTTTAAGGTAAAGAGCTGTCCATGCTTGCGCTCTTCATACTCAATACCATAATCACACACCAGTCCAATAAAATCCCAGTTGCTATAGCGGGATAGAGCAGAGATAACAAAATGCGGATTATGGGAAATGTAGTGTTCAGGCTCGACATATAAATTGGTAAAGTTACATTTACCGCCACCAGACATAAGAATTTTTTTGCCGACTTTATTGGTTTTCTCTACAACCAGAACCTTACGCCCCCGTCTGGCAGCCAAAGCTGCGAGCATTAGTCCAGATGCGCCGGCACCTATAACAATCACATCATAATATGCTGCAGCCATCAGTAATTCCCAGTCATAAAAAAGCTCGGCATTATAGTCGATTTTCAGAAAAAGATTCAGGAGGTAGAGGGAAACCTTGTAATCCTCCACTGTGAATGGCGAGAATACGGGTATGAGGTTGAAAATAATTTTTTTGAATCAGATCTATTAGTCCAAATAGCATTTTTGCCGTATAGATTGGTTCAAGAGGAATACTATAAGCTTTCTTAAAGTGTTGTATAAAGTCGAGCAGCGCAGGCGTAATTTTAGCATAACCACCAAAGTGATAATCCTGTAGCAGCTGCCAGTGGGTTTTGTTAGTCCATTGAGTGATTTCTGCTTGTAAAAAATCTCCCTTTAGCACTGGAAAACCTAAGACCTGATGCTGTTCTGAACTGGCTTCAATCAAGCCACTCATAGTTCCGCCAGTACCCACCGCACAGCAGAAAACATCATAGTTTTCCAGATCTTGTGAAGAAAGGATTTCCTTGCACCCAGTTACAGCGAGTGAATTGGTACCGCCTTCTGGAATGATATAAGCCTGAGGAAAACGTTGCTGTAACGTCTGCAGGTAGGCCTGATCAGCCCGGTATTTGTATTCATGACGACTTATAAAATAGAGCTGCATGCCATTTGCTTGGGCCTGCATAAGGGTTAGATTAAACGGACGCTGAGCCAGTTCTTCTCCCCGGATAATACCTATAGTAGATAAACCGGCAAGTTTGCCTGCGGCGGCGGTAGCAGCAATATGATTCGAAAAAGCGCCTCCAAAAGTCAGAAGTTGTTTGAATCCTTCTGCCAGAGCAAAATGGATATTGTTTTTAAGTTTATAAAATTTATTGCCAGAAATTTCTGGATGAACCAGATCTAGCCGCTTGACAGTTAAGCTCAGTTGAGCGTGCTGAATAATAGTCTGGTAAGGTACAGGCTGAGCTAAAAGGTCAAGCATAAAAACTGGCAATATAGACTAGACTAAGATAAAACAATCATAAACTGTTGTAGCTAAAAAGGCAGTTCACTGCTGTTACATGGTAGTTATTTAAACAGCTCATTATGAGCTGGTATCAACTGAACTGATTACGGACATACCCGGACGCAAATCCTTAATTCCTGGCTGATTTGGATCAATTGCAATCCGTACCGATATACGCTGTACCACCTTGGTAAAATTGCCTGTAGCATTATCAGCCTTAATTACACTAAATTCTGAACCGGCTGCTGGAGCGATCCGTTCTACGCGACCAGTAAACTGACGATCATTCAAAGCATCTACTGTAAAACTTGCTTTCTGACCAACTTTCATATTGGCAATCTGGGTTTCTTTAAAGTTGGCAATAACCCAAGTCTGTTTTGGAATCAGAAATAACAGCTGTGAACCTGCAGCAACGTATTGCCCCACACGCGGGTTTACCTCCCCAAGCTGGCCGTCCATTGGAGCACTGATCAGACTATAATTTTGGGTGGTCTGAGCCTGTGCTTGTTGTGCCTGTGCATTTTTGACCTGTGCTTTCAGACCAATCTGGGCCACTTGAGCAGTTTTCAATGCTTCACGTGCGACCTCAACATTTGCCTCAGCCTGTCTAAGCTGTGCTTGTGCATTTTTTACATCAGCTGCGGCTCTATCCTGTTCTGTTTTAGAGGCAGCACCACTATTACCAAGCTGCTGATAGCGCTGTAGCTGGCTACGCGCTAGTTCATACTGTGCTTTGACCTGTTCTACCTGCGCCTGAGCTGCTGCAATATCGGCGCGGTGCTGGGCAATTGCCTGTTCTTGGTTAGCCAGATTGTTTTCTGCCTGTTCTACCGCAGCTTCTGCCTGGACAACTTGTTCCCCATAAGTTTTCGCATCAATTCTGAGTAAAGGTTGCCCTTTTTTGACATAGTCAAAGTCTTTGACCATAACCTGCTGAATATAGCCATTAATTTGAGAAGACAAAATAGTTGTTTGCCCTTTAACATAGCTGTTATCAGTACGTTCGATTGCTGTATGAAACGGACCTAAATGCCAGGCCCATAAGATAATTGTAATACCAATAATTAAAACAAGCAGCATCCAGAATAAAGTGGAATGTCTGGTTGGAATCAGCTTGCTGGAAGGTTGAGGTGTAGCAGGAGCTTCAGTCTTTTCATGCTCAACCTGTTCAGATTGTGCTACCGGTTCTGTCTGTTGATCAGTTTTATTTTGGTCTTCTGGCATGGATATAACTCAAATTCTGTTTTTATATCAAATTTTCATTTAACTTGCAGATTGTGTCTATGTCTGCATGCGTCTTGCAACAATCTTCATCCGGACAATAATAAACAGACCCCAGATTAGCAGTACTACAGCAAACAGCCCGTTCAGGGCAATAACATCATTATAGGCCCGGACTTGTGCTTCGCGGGTTACAACTTGATTCAAGTTTCGTAATGCTTGAGTTTGTGCGAGTACCGTATCAGGTGACTGGGCAGCTGTGGCTACTTGGTATTGATGTAAACGCTGGCTAATCAGTGGATCGGTTCTGTCCATTTCTAAAGTAATTTCAGCTTTGTAGTTTTGGGTACGATGCTGTTGGTAGGTATTGAAAAATGAAGAACCGACCAGTCCGCCAAAAGTCTGAGTTGCAGAGAACAGCACAATGAAGGTAACGACATGCGATGGCCCTTGTGCTAGTGTTTTGGCAAAACCGGCCAGTAGCAGGGGGCCAATAAAAACACCACCTGCAAATCCAACCAGAAACTGACTGGTAAAGAAATTGGAAGGCCGTACATCACTGGTCAGATGATAATCTAGACCACATGCCACCAGGATCAAAAACTCAGCCAGTACCAGATGTATAATAATTCGCTCTCTAGAAAAGGTTAGAGCACTAAAAAGTGTACCAGACAGAATACCCGCTCCAATAACGATATACAGTGGCACAAACTGGTCTGGCCCCATACCTATCGTTTTTAAAAAACTGACAGCGGCATAACTTTGTTCCGACATGAGCAGACGAATGGCAAAAGCGCCCAGAATAAAATGTAAAATTGCCCCTGTACTCAACCAGCGCGTCATAATAAGCGGGTTGACCCGGTAGTGTTCATAAAGTAATCCGGCGACTAACAGGGTAAGACCAGCAATAAGCACATATGCCAGCCATTCACTATTAAACCACCACAAGATTGGTCCCTGAGTAAGTACTATACACAGGGAGGCAAAACCTGGAGCAAGTAATAAAAAAGTAAAAAAGTCCTGTTTTTCAAAAACATAAATTCTTAGACTGCGTGGTAATTTTAATGAAACTACCATTGCCAGACAGCAGATGGCTAACCCTAGTTCAAAAGTGTAAAGTACCATCCAGCTATGAGTATCGACCAGGTAAGGTGAAATAATCCAGGCTAGAGGCAAGCCAAGCTGCTGAAAACCAAAAGCAATATAAATACCTTTGGCCATATCTTCTTTCTTGAAAGCTTGCATAACATAATACATACCTAGAGAACTGAGCGGCGCGGCAGCCAGACCGGCAATAAAACGGGCAAAGAGAGCCATTTCATAGGTATGTACTAAAATATGCAGAATCAGAACTGCAATAAAAGCAATCAGCCCGACTTCTGAAAACAGACGTAAACCATATTGTTGTCGGGCTTTAAATAAAATCAGGTTTGAGCTGACATTAGCCATAACATAGGCTGCTGGTAGCCATGCCGCTTCTGATAGGGTTAAACCATATTCTCCCTGAATGATAGGTAAATTGGCAGTGATAAAGCCATTACTCAAGCTGGCCGCAATGGCTACAAATAATCCAATAAACAGATAAAGAAAACGCTTTGGGCGTGAGTGGGCGATTGCTGCTGGAGAACCAGGTAAGGTCGGGCGTTCATCCGGTGTCCAGTCCGGTGGAGTTTCTATAAAACGTGGTGTTTTATCCATACAGCTTCCCAGTTTTAGAACCCAAGGTTATAAACCTTAAGTTCCACTCATATTTCCCTATATTAAGGCGACCGCCAACTCTATAAATAAAGCTTCAAACAAAGAGTGAGCTTATTACAAGTCATAGCTTTCTCGCTAATTGAATTTTTAAGTATTAAAAATGATGGAGAGTTCGACTAGGCATATATTGAAAGCTATATACTGATATGTAAGTAAGTTTTTTGTTGAAACTTTAAAGCTTTAGTTAAATATAAGACACCATAGTATAAAAAGAAAACTGCATTTATACTTTTCAAAGGGGCAGTTTTGAGCATGCTCCTTATGGTTTTCTGCAAGTTTAAGGAAGGCTAAAGTAAATATAAGTTTTATATAAAAGTTTACTTATTCAGGCTGTTTGCTGAGCGATGACTGTTGTATTATTTTCAGTATGAAACAATAACAACAACAAAAAAGGAGTGCCAGTATGGAAAAGCAGTCCCCAATTTTTTATCTATTTGTATTAATGCTGCTGAGCGGATGCGGTCAAGATCAGTTGAATAAACCGGTAACTCAGACACCGCTCAGTATTGCAGGTACGCCTGTATATGAGCAGCATTACCGTTTGACAGATACACAAACAGCTAGGCCATAAGACAAATTATATCCTTACAAGAGAGTTAGCTGAAAAAGAAAGGAAGGTGGGCATATTGTCAGTACGCGGTAGTGCCAACTAAAGAGTAAGAGATAAAAGATGAAAAGTGCTACGTCAGACTAATGAAGTATTGAAGTAGACGTCTTACCTCTATGCAAGGGTTTGTCTTATTTAAAACCTTACAAACCGGATAAAAAGGTCTTGTACTCGCCCAATATGCCCGAACTTTGAATATTGTCCTGTTTTTAAAAACAGATCAATAAAATAATCAAATGAGATCTACTTGCCAGTTTGATGCTTGAATTTCCAGATTGTTCTGACGCAATTTCTGACTGATCTGGTCGGCCTGTTTTTGTAGATCGCTGACAGAGACTACTTTTATCCAGCGAATTTCACTGGAACTGTATCTTGCAGATTCACGCCGTGTACTGTCAATTGCCTGTTGAAGAATACGATGCTGACTAATCAGGAAATCCCGTTCATTTAAAACATCCAGTAAAGCTTTACCCTGAACGGTTTGGGCCTGGGCATTAGTCATGTGAATCCGTTTAATCAAATCATGCAGCTCGGTGTTGACTGCAAATGCTTCTTTTAGCAATTGCTCGGGGTCTTCACTGGGCTGGTCGCCTTCTTGTATCAGTACATTGTTATTAATACGTTGCTGCAAAGATGCAAGCTTGGTCTGTAAGTCACTTCGCAGTATCAACGCTTCAGCAAGTTTCATGAGATAAAGTTATACTCTGCTATTTTCTTAATATAAAAATATTCTGAGTCTTTATTTAATACTATACAATTTCAGTTTGTATCTTGGCTGCTGTATGTTTTCTAATAAATTGATAGACTAAATCTATGCACTTCGCTATAAAGACCACGATTAAAGATTTCTCTCTAATGATTTGAGGACACGCTTGTGGAATCGTTATTTATTATAGGTTCAATTGCACTAGCTCTGATGCTGGGCGCAATAAGTCCGGGCCCAACATTTATTTATGTGGCAAAAAATTCAATTGCGATTTCACGTAAGCATGGCCTGTTTACTGCACTGGGCACAGGGACTGGCGCAGCATTGTTTGGTTTTCTTGCCGTCATGGGGTTACAAGCCATATTGCTGGCTGTGCCTTCGGCCTATTTTATTTTGAAAGTCTGTGGCGGTTTATATTTACTTTGGCTGGCTTATAAAATTATTAAGCATGCTAAAGAACCAATGGGTAGTACCTATGGATCAGTTCAACCGATGAGCTATGCCCAAGCTTATCGTTTAGGCCTGATTACACAGTTAAGTAATCCTAAAATTTCTATTATTTTAGCCAGTATTTTTACTGCACTCTTACCTAAAGAAATACCTCCCTATTTTTATGTGGTCTTACCTCTGCTGTGTTTCTTTATTGATGCTGGCTGGTATTCTCTGGTAGCTGTTGCACTATCTGCCGAGAAGCCACGTCAGGTTTATTTGAAGTTTAAAGCTATTTTTGACCGGATTGCTGGTGGTGTAATGACATTATTAGGTCTTAAATTAATTTTTGGGATGAAGTAATAATTTCTTTTTTTTATGAAATAATAAGGCTTGTTTAAAAAGCCCCTCACTTGAGGGGCTTTTATCTTATTTTCTACAGTTTGGTTGAGAAAGGTCAATCACTTGAGAGCCTTCTACACGGTAACCAATTTGACCAACAAGAAAAGCCTGATTTAATTGAGTAATAACTACATCAGAAAGCGCTACAGAGCATGGATTTTTTTCAATGGCACGATCAATAGCAGTTTTAAAGTTTGGTATGCCTAGTGGAAACAATATAACAGGTACTTTATCTTCACCTGTAACGCGTTCACCTTTAATAAACTGATTAGAGTTTAAGTTATAGTTTTTGGTTGAAGCAACCGTCATATCTGCAATACGCATCGTACAACCTGTAATTGCAATAGTTGATGCAGCTAGTGCAATTACTAATAGATTTTTCATATATTCCCCGAATAATTGTAATAAATAAAAAAGCGCAGGTATTTTTTAATAATTTAGAATAAATTTCAATAAATTAATTATACTTTTAAATAAAAAGGCCTCTATAGTTGCTATAAAGACCTTATGCAGTTTAAGTGTTGAGTGTTAAGACACTTTATCACCCGGTTTAGCACCATTCTCAGGTGAAATTACCCACACACCTTCGCCATTACCTGCCGCCAGAACCATCCCGTTAGAAATACCAAAACGCATTTTACGTGGGGCCAGGTTTGCCACCATAACAACTAATTTACCTTTAAGATCTTCAGGTTGGTAAAACTCACGAATTCCACTAAATACATTTCGCGGTTCAGTTTCGCCAACATTTAAGGTAAGTTGAAGAAGCTTATCAGACCCTTCTACATGCGCAGCTTCTAAAACTTCTGCTACACGCAGGTCAACTTTTATAAAGTCTTCAATACCAATAATGTCTGCTTCACCGACTTGAGCTTCAGCTTTTTTCTCTTTGGCTTTTTCTTTTTTCTTCTCTACTTTAGCAGGCTCTGCCACAGGTGCTCCTAATGACTCTTTAGATGCATCAACTATTGCTGTAACTGCTTTTGGATCAACGCGTTGCATCAGCGGCTGGAATAATTCAATTTCATGATTTACCAGTATCTGCTTACGGGATTCAAAGTTAAAACTGTCAAGCTTCAAAAAGTCTTGAACCTGTTGAGCTAATACTGGAAGTACGGGCGCCAAGTAAATTGCCAGTTGGCGGAACAGGTTAATACCAACAGAACATACATTATGAACTTGAAGCTCTTCACCTTCAATTTTCGCAAGCGCCCAAGGTTTTTTCTCATCAATATACTGATTTGCACGGTCAGCCAAGGCCATGATTTCACGAATAGCAGTCGAGAATTCACGGGCTTCATAAGCCTTCGCAATCGAATCGCCAGCTTCAATAAAACTCTGTACCAGCTCAGGTTCAGCACATTCAGCAGATAGTTTATGATCAAATTTAGTATTAATAAACTTGGCACAGCGGCTGGCAATATTAACCACTTTTCCAACTAGGTCAGAATTTACCTTCTGAATAAAATCGTCCAGGTTAAGGTCGGAATCTTCTACTTTGTCTGAAAGCTTTGAAGCAAAATAATACCGCAGGTATTCAGGATTTAAATGTTCCAGATACGTTTCTGCTTTAATAAAGGTCCCACGAGATTTTGACATTTTCTGCCCATTGACAGTCAGAAAGCCGTTTACAAATAAACCTGTAGGGGTACGATAGTTAGCACCTTCAAGCATGGCAGGCCAAAACAGGGCATGGAAATAAACGATATCTTTTCCAATGAAGTGATATACCTCATTTTCAGAATCTTTTTTCCAGAAATCATCAAAATTTAAATCTGGGCGTTTGGTCTGGATATAGTTTTCAAAACTCGACATATAGCCAATCGGTGCATCTACCCAAACGTAGAAGTATTTATCCGGTGCATCTGGAATTTCGAAACCAAAATAAGGCGCATCACGGGAAATATCCCAGTCTGAAAGCCCTGCATCAAACCATTCATCTAACTTGTTGGCAATTGAAACCGGTAAACGTCCTGAATCACGAGTCCATGTCTGCAGATATTCTGAAAAGTTAGGTAATTTAAAAAAGTAGTGATCTGAAGATTTCTCTACTGGTGTCGCGCCGCTTAAAGTTGATTTTGGATTAATCAGCTCAGTTGCATTATAGGTCGTTCCACATGCTTCACACGAGTCACCGTATTGGTCTTCCGTTTTACATTTTGGGCAGGTACCTTTAATGAAACGGTCTGAGAGGAACATGCCTTTTTCAGGGTCAAATAGCTGAGTAACCGGGCGAACCGCAATATTTCCAGCTTCACGGTTTTTAATATAGATTTCTTGAGAGCGTGCTTTATTCGTGTCGCTATTGGTAGAGTCATAATGATCAAAGTGAACCCCAAAGCCATTAAAGTCACGAATGTGTTCTTTTTGCACATTGGCAATCTGTTCTTCCGGTGTAATGCCATTTGCCTCGGCACGTAACATAATTGCTGTACCGTGAGCATCATCTGCGCAGACATAAGTCACGTCATGGCCCATTGCACGCATAGCACGAACCCAGATATCCGCCTGGATATAACCAAGTAAGTGTCCCATATGGATGGGGCCATTAGCGTAGGGAAGGGCGTTAGTGACTAAGATATTACGCACAGATTGACTCTCTCATTCGTATTCATTATTTAAGACGGTCAATTTTACCTGATGAGCGAAGGAAAACAAAGCGAGGCTTTATTTAACAGTAAGTCTCACGCTGTAGTTAAGTAAAGAAAGAAAAATGAGTTTTCAAAGAAAATAAGACCAAATTTTTATTTGATAAATAAAGGCAGAGATAATTAAAAAGAATTGAATAGAACTAGATTTAGAAAAGAAATTAGAAACCAACAGCTATAAAGCTGACTAAATTACTTGAAAATTAGAGGCTTTTGTCTGTCTGGCACAGAACAGCTATTAACCTTCACGACACTTACAGGTAAACTAACCCTATTCAGCAGAAATGGTCCGGTTTGGAGTCAAAGTTATGTCATGGTTTTCTTCATTAAAATCAGTATTTTCACCAGCTAAAGGCGTGAAAGAAGAAGAAATCCAGCAGGTACTGCAAAATTATGTGCTGCCGCATTCTAATAACCGTTTGCAGGACCGTATTACCCAGTTGCAATTGCATGAGGCAACCCTGCAACTGACCATTAAAACATATCCTGAAGAAAAGCCTTATCTACAGCAATTACATGATGAATTGGCTGACCAGTTAGAAAAATGCGGATTGCAAGAACTGAACCTGCATGTAATTCAACAAAAAAATAATCTCGCAGCTGCGACCCCTGCTCAAGACAGCCAGAGTGAGAAAAGTTCTTTACCGCCGGTAGTGGATGCTTCAGCTCAAGTCAGTCCTAATACTGCGCCTGACAATGACCCGAATAATCCACCTATTGAAAAAGCTGCGCCCCAGCAACGCGATGTACCAAAACATTCACGTATTCAGAATATTATTCTGGTCTCTTCTGGAAAAGGTGGGGTAGGCAAGTCTACAACAACTGTTAATCTGGCGTTAGCATTACAGAAACTGGGCTTAAAAGTTGGCGTACTGGACGCCGATATTTATGGGCCGAGTATTCCGACTATGCTTGGCAATGCTGGACATACGCCTCTTATTGAAGCAGAAAATTTTGTTCCTCTTGAAGCATATGGCATGGCCGTACTTTCAATCGGCCATTTAACCGGAGATCACAATACACCTGTAGCGTGGCGTGGTCCCAAAGCTACAGGCGCGCTGATGCAGCTATTTAACCAGACTTTATGGCCTGAACTGGATGTGCTGGTAATTGATATGCCACCTGGAACAGGGGATATACAGCTTACATTGGCTCAGCGTATTCCAGTAACAGGTGCTGTAATTGTAACTACACCTCAGAATGTAGCATTAATGGATGCCACTAAGGGAATCGAACTGTTCAATAAGGTAAAAATTCCGGTGTTAGGTGTAATCGAAAATATGTCTACACATATCTGCTCAAATTGTGGTTATGAGGAGCAGATTTTTGGCACAGGCGGAGGTGACCAGTTGGCAGATCAGTACCAGATTCCGCTGCTTGGCCGTCTTCCACTCAATGTTCAGATCCGTGAAAATACCGATGCCGGTAAACCTTCCGTAATTGCAGAGGATGAGGCAGCTGAAAGTTATATTGAAATTGCCAGAAAAATTGCTGAAAAACTGCCTCAGCATAGTCGAGATGAGAAGCGCATCTTCTAATTTCGATATTCTGAAAGCAAAGCCTTCTTGATACGGCAGGGTGAAGTTCAAGAAGGTTTTTTTGTTTGATATTTTAAAATAACTAAAATTAATTAAGTATTTACTCTAGAATGACTGCCAAGTCAATTTGAAAATTTTCGCCGTTTTTATCATTTTTTCTTTACCAGCTCCCCGCTAAGCTCTCAGCTGTTTTTTAACTGTTATTTTTAGAGCTAACCTTATGAAAACTCTCCTGAAAGTTTTACCTCTCTCTTTAGGTATGCTGGTCGCGGCTGCTCCTGTGATCAGTTCTGCTACAGTGGTTTATACTCCTTCATTTCCTGCTGCGAAAAAAACCGTGCCTGTTCAGGCAGCTGAGGTACAAAATGCAGGAGTTACTACAGAAGCAGCTGCTTAATATTTCAACTACCTAGCTATAAATAAAAAAGGATCAGCTCTGATCCTTTTTTATTTATAGTCTTTCGAACAGAAGAAGTGACTCAAGCGTTCTATTTGTATTTTTTCTTACAAATTATTGTATTTAATATATTTATATAAATAACACTCGGTGGTAAATTCTATTTTATAAAGGCTCCTAAAATTATATTTTGCGAGAGTTTATAAACTCCTTTAATCTTCGCTCACTCAATAGTGAGGTGACTCTATGATTTCATGGCTTTTTATTGGCCTAGTGGCAAGCGTGCTGCTTACACCAGGACCGACAAATACTCTATTAGCCTCTTCTGGAATCCGGCTTGGGGTGCGACGTTCTGCACGTTTAATTCCAGCAGAAGTTTTAGGTTATATTATTGCCATTACTGTCTGGGGCACCTTGATTGATACAGTATCAGCTACCCTGCCGATCCTGCCAACTTTATTAAAGCTTTTAAGTGCGTTTTATATTATTTTTCTGGCAGTTAAACTATGGAAAACTGCAAATGTACAGCTTGATCTGAACCAGCCCGCGATTCGTCCTCGTGAGCTATTTGTAGCGACTCTACTCAATCCTAAAGCTTTATTGTTTGCTTCAGCTATTTTTCCGGTTGCTGCATGGGTCAACTGGTCTATCTATGCTGTGCATATGGGAGTTTTTCTGGCTCTTATTGTGCCGATTGCATTATTCTGGACTTTTATTGGCTCAAGTTTGAATACTCCAAAAGTCCGGTGGTTAAATCAGCGTAATCTACAGCGAACGGCTTCCTTGATTTTGGTCAGCTTTTCTATTCCACTAAGCTACTCGGCTTTACTGAGTCTGTAATAATATTCAACATGCATACGTCTCAAGGCTTGTAGCTGATCTTGTTTTCATTGTGACAGATTTAAGTTAAAGTACAGCGCAATAATTGATTTTCAGTATTTTTGGATAGAAACAACATGGCTATTAAGTCTGATCGTTGGATTCGCGAAATGAGCGAAAAACACGGCATGATTGAACCGTATGCAGAAAACCAGGTCCGCCTCGATGAAAATGGTCAAAAACTGATTTCTTATGGTGTGTCCAGCTATGGCTATGATGTTCGCTGTGCACGTGAGTTTAAAGTTTTTACAAATGTCCATTCTGCAATTGTTGATCCAAAAAATTTCGATGATAAAAGTTTCATCGATATTGAATCAGATGTCTGTATTATTCCACCTAACTCATTTGCTTTGGCCCGTACGGTAGAGTATTTCCGTATTCCACGCAATGTACTAACAATTTGTCTGGGTAAATCCACCTATGCACGCTGCGGTATTATTGTTAATGTCACGCCGCTGGAGCCAGAGTGGGAAGGCCATGTTACGTTAGAATTTTCAAATACTACCAATTTGCCAGCGCGTATTTATGCAGGTGAGGGTGTTGCTCAGATGCTGTTTTTTGAAAGTGATGAAGTGTGTGAAACTTCTTATAAGGATCGTGGCGGGAAATATCAGGGACAACGAGGTGTGACTTTGCCAAAAGCATAATTCAGGTTTCATTTATAAATAGGCGGATCATTTGAATCCGCCTATTTTTTTACAATTCATTCATCGGAAACCATGTCTTTCAAGGCTATTTTTTTTGCAATTACATTTATATTCAGCATAATTAACTTTAAAAGATCTAGGTATAAGTACTGCTATAGCAATAATTGAATAAAGCTAGAAATACCAAGATATCGAGGAATAAAAATAAATGATGCGGAGCATCAGATAAAAAGGAAGACCGAGATGATTCATCATTGGAAGACTACAGGATTTCGTATGTCCTGTTTGGCCGCTATGGCCGGCTTATGCTTGACCCAAACTGGTTATGCACTTGAATCCTTGTCTGATGACCGTTTAGCTGAAACAACAGGAGAGGGAATAGCACTTCTTCCCGAGAATTTTAAAATGGTCTTTCAGGGACCCAATGATCAGTCGGCAGCTTCAAGTTATAACCGTTCAAATATTACCGATGCAGCTAAGTATGATACAGGTTTCATCCGAATTATTCCGACGGGTGAGAACTATGAACAACTTAAACTGACCGCCGCCCAAGCCGCAGCAATGCATAATAAAGCAGACATTTTTATCTACGGTCTGGCCTTATCAAAATCCAATTCAGACTTGAACCAGAGGTTCAGTAATCAGGGGTTTAACTGGGGAGATGCTGCAAATCCATGGTTATTCCGTGCCGGAACAGCGACCAATATTAAACAGTTCGCTGCAAAAAATCCTTCTGGTGATATCAGCTATCTGGCTCTAGAAGCTCCCCTGGTTAAAGTTGATGCCGATGAATCAGATAATAATATCAAGCTGGGTTTCTGGCTGGATGCTTTTTCACGCTCTTGGGATTCCTCTAATACATTAAATCCCATTACGGGAGCACCGATTCCCAAGCCAACTTCTGATGGAAATGATCAGGATCTTGATAGAAATCAAAGACTGCGGATGCAATTCGTAGCAAATGGCCTGAGCCTAAATGGATCTCAAGTCCGTTTATTTCAGACTCAAGCTTCAGACAATACCCAGCATAACCAGTCACTTGGTATGGCTAATATTATTCGGTTGAATACCAATGATAACCCATCCACTCTCAAGATAAGTGACTCAGCAACCAGCCGCAATGCTAAAGCTATACGTTTGAGTACAGCAGCTATTCAGGAGGGTACGGCAGCTACACCAGCTTTGGATAAATCTTTCGCGCCAATTTTTAATGATCAGGAAGGTTTATATCTGTACAGTCCAAACCTTAATCTGGTCTTGGGTAATATGTATCAGCCTTTTGTTCTAGGTTCTGAAGGAAACAATATTATTCTTGAGGTCACCCGCATTCCGAATGTGCCGGAAATCTATAGCCAGATTTATACTTTTTATAATGATACAGATAAAGATACCAAGCTTGAGGGTGCTTTAACCGCAGCTTCTTTTAAGGGCTCAACCTGTAATGTGGCTTATTGCGGTTCGAATTTATCTGATGTCAAAGCTGGTACCTCAACTATTAAATATCAGGGCACAAATGCTACTCATAGCAGTATCTCGATTGGTAGCGTAACACGTGATCCAACTACAAATTTACTTAAAGCAAATACTGATAGTAATGCTACAGGTGTGGTATTCAGAGGACCATCTAATACGATGACTAATTTAGGCTCTGCGGTGATTGACGGGGTCATGATACAGCATCTTAAATTCAAGACGACCGGGCTATAGGAGAAGTATATGTTAAATAAATTTAATTTATTATGTGCTTTAGTCCTTTCATCTACAGCGCAAGCAGAACTTATAAATCTCGATAATGAGGCATTGTTGAATATCACAGGTCAGGGGGGAGCTGATTTAAGCTGGACACTGTCGTTAAACCATCAGTATGCCAATAATATGAGTCTTAAAAATATTTCTGAATATGATCCACAGGGAACTGTAACTCAGGCTTTTTATTCTTATCAATGTGTTTCAGATATTTTATGTCGATTCGCTTTTTCACCCAACAACCATACCGAAAATGGCAGTCAAAAATGGCTGGTATTTAAACAGTTACAGGGTACTCTTCAAATAGATAAATTCTCTTTAGATGGTTCTACAATTCTAAACCGGGAGGGTGAACCGCAAACTGCACTGCAACTTACTTTTTATGATGACCATCCGTTAAAAGTCCGTAATTTGGGCTTTAAAAGTCTTGCGGTAGAAAGCGGAAGTGAAGGGTATTTAAATGATAAAAAGTATACAACTTACGATGGCGGCAAGCTGGTTCCGAGATTTGATCAAGGAGGGGAACAAGGCTTTATGGGAGTGAACATGCATGGGAACCTGCATATGTCAGGTAATCTGAAGATTTTCAGTTATAACTGTGCGGGCACAACGACAAGTCGCTGTTAAAAGAAAAGAGAGCTCATCAATAAGGATGTTGAAATGAGAAAAATAACAAAATTAAAGTGGCTCAGTGTCTGTATATTTATGGCACAGCATTCTTATGCATTGCAGCAACTTTCTGATACGTCATTAAGTACAGTCACCGGTCAGGATGGTATTTCTATTACTCATGAAGTATCTAAAGTGGTCATCGATCAAGCAAACTGGGTAGATTATTCCAACACTGGAAAAATGAAACTAGGTTTACATAATGTCAGAGTAGAGGGAACCCATCAGCAGAATATCAAAAGTACTTTAGATATTGATGTTGGAAAAACTGAGCGGGGCGTAGGAATAAAGATACAGGGCAGTATTTCACCTTTTCAGGCGACTATCGAAAAACTGATGCTGATCTGTGATACTAGTTGCACGAACACCGTGGCTCAACAAAACCTGGGTTCCTTGAGCCTCGCGACTATCTCGCCACTTATTTTTAATCTGGAAACAACAGCGGGCTTGTTTAACCGTGACGAGAAAGCTCATCTGGATTTCAGACTACAAAATGCCAGTATTGGTTATGGCTTGAATGGCCATAATCTGACCTTGAAAGATTTAAATTTTAATATTTCAGCGGATGGATATATGTATATCGACCCGACAGAAGGAATTGTACTGGCCACAAAAAGTAAAAATGGAGCCACAGATCATATAATTGAACTGGGCCGGGTTTCTGATCTAACTGATGTTCATTCAAGCCGGAGTGATGCTACTAATCCTGGAGTAAACCTGGATTTACGTTACGGTTCTGACCCCGCTAACCAGAAAAACCTGATCCGTATGGGAGCATCAGGTGCTTTAACCAATGGCAAGATTTTTCTAAATGCTGACCAGACAGGACTGGCAAATTTTAATACAGTTAATGCTACAGATTTGAAAGAAACAACACGTAAGGCACAAGGGTACGATACCAAAGGTGGCTTACACTTAGGACTGGCAGCAGAGTTTACCCGTCAGGGAAATCCATTACTTACGGCTAATCATCAGGCTACAACTCTTGAGCTAGGTCATACGGGTAAAGGCAGTTATGCGATCGAATTTTCTAACTTGTCTCCCTTGGCCATTCGCAATGCAAATAGTATAACTGCTTACAACACCCAAAATGCTTATATAGACTTGGGTGATATCTATATTAATGCTGCCCAGACACCTACATTAAGTTTTATCATTAATGAAAATATGAGAAAGGTATTGGGTGAAACAGCAGCTGAACTGGTCTATAACATAGTGCCATCCGGTACTACACAAAATATTGCCTTACTGGCTATGCGTGGTATGGACTTTCAGGCGATTGCCCGTAAAGCAAGATTCATTTCTGATAATTCTATGGCAGCATTAACCAATCAAAGTGCGGAATGGGGTATTGGTATTCCTATTTTTAACTTAAATACCAATCTTGCCCTATTTTCTAAGAATTATAGTTACCACGGAAGCAGCAAAGCCGGATTAGGCTATAACTTGGCTTTGTCTACAGAAGGTTATGGTATTGACCAGAAAACTAATACGCCTAGTACTACCTCGCTTATTATTGTTGATGGTGCAAGAGGTTCGCATGGTGAAGAAGTAAATTATTATGCAGGTTTTAGAAATATAGATGCGTATTTAAAATCTGATGGTGTCATCGGATTTGAAGATGAGGGAATCTATATTAAGGCTGACCACTTGTTACTCGCTGCTAAAGCAGAAATCGCAATTGGCCAGTTACCTGGCTCTTTATATAACTGTCCGGCTGGGGTAACAAGCTGTGATAAAAAGGTAGTACCCATTGATAACTTTGCTCGCAAAAATGATGTTTTAACCTCGTTGGCATTTAAACTGGATGGTAATGGTGAGTTGTTTATTATTCCGGGTGTTAACCCGACTGAAGGGAATCTGGATAGCAATTTTTTAACTCTAAAGGCAAATTTCGATTTTAGCGAGTTAAATACTTCACAAAAGCAAGATCCTTCAGTGTTAGGAAGTTATGTAAGTCTGATTAATGAAGACATAAGGCCAGACGGTACGTCTAAAACTTCAAGCATAAATATCAATAAAATGCAGGGTAGTGTCGGTCTTGAATCTAGAGTCTATGTAAAGCAGGATACCGTGAAGGTAGACAGTCAAATACAGTTTAACCGGGCTTCTACATTAATGAGTCCTGGACAAGTTAATACATTGAATACGGGTAAGATTTTTAAAGCAGAGATGGCGATGTCCCCTTCAGGTAGCATGCAAAAGATTGCAGACCTTGCAATTACGGGTGGCACCATGCGTAGTACTTTAGGTATTACACCACGCTAGATTATAAAAAGAACAGATAAGGAAAGATAATGAAAAAGACTGGTTTAGGTATTTTGTTTGTCTCTATATTAAGCAGTTCAACCCTATATGCGATGACAGAGTTAGATGACAATGCCCTCTCACAAGTTGAAGGGCAGGCTTTATTAAATTTAACATATAATCAAGGCATAAACTCTGGCTCTATGCAGCAAAGCAATATGGGATTTTATCGTTTAGGACTGGCTGCTGAATTATCTCTGAATGCCAATATTAAGAAATTACAGTTAGGATGCGGGGGAAGTAAGGGAGCAGGCTGTGATATTGATATTGATAATATTGCTCTGACTGGAATAAATCCTGTAGATGGTTCATATGTAAACTCAGATTTTGTCTTAAATAATCCTTTCATTGAATTTGCTATTGATAATCCTAATTCAGCAGCCACACGTCAAGTGGCTGGTTTCCGTCTGGGTGCACTTTCAGCTTTAGGTATGATGAGTATAGGTGGAAATTCAGATTTAAGTAAACTTAATGATGATAAGGGGATTAATAGTTTAAGTGGTGATATTGGAGTGAGAGTTACAAATGCTAATATTAAAGGCATCCAAGTCACCCTATTGGGACTACCAATATCGACGGCAGATGCGAAAGTTACAGATTATGCTACTACTCTAGTGGTAAATCGTTCCTCTACATTTGATCTATTAGGTATGGACGCGAATAGTACTTTAAATATTGCAGGCTATCCATTATTAAAGAATCTTCATTTAGATACCAATATGAAAGATATTCCATTTAGTACCGTCCATCGCTTAGTAATTGCAGATAGCAATGGGGGGGCAACAAGTAATGCTTCTCTATCTTTACAGAATAAGGATATTTTTTGGCAAAATGTAACTGATAACTCTTGGAAAGCAAATGCAGCTCAAAAAGGCTGGTGGATGTCTATTCCTGATACGCAGTTTGCAAATTTAAATATGGACGGATCAAATGTTAAACTTCCTATTTCAAGTGCGGTTGGAGGTTTATTAGGAGCAACAGTTAATATTGATCCTATGGACTTAGGTCAGCTGCCTATTTCCAACTGTTACGGTGGCCTTAAATTCTGCTAATAAAAAAATCCCGCATTGAGCGGGATTTTTTATGGAAACCTATTTAGCAAGTTTTGCCAGTAATTCATCTTTGTTAATGTTAACTGATTCTATATCAGTACGGCCTTTATATTCAAAAGTACCCGCATCCAAGCCTTTTTCACCAATCACAATTCGATGTGGAATACCAGTGAGCTCCAGGTCAGAGAACTTAACGCCTGGGCGCTCATTACGGTCATCTAGCAGTACATCAAAACCTTGAGCTTGTAGTTCGATGTACAGTGCTTCAGCGGCCTCCAGAGTGCGTGGCGACTTATGGGCATTCATTGGTACAATCGCTACTTCAAAAGGAGCAATGGCAGCAGGCCAAATGATACCTTTTTCATCATAGTTTTGTTCAATTGCTGAAGCAATTACACGAGTTACCCCAATACCATAACAACCCATAGTAACGGTAAGTGGCTTGCCATCTTCTCCCAAAACTTTACAGCCTAGCGCTTCAGAATATTTTTTACCAAGCTGGAAAATATGTCCGACTTCAATACCACGCTTAATTTGTAAAGTACCTTTGCCATCTGGAGATGGATCGCCCTCGACCACATTACGCAAATCATAAACTTCAGTAAATGATGCATCACGTTCCCAGTTCACTCCAGTTGCATGTTTGTCAGCTTCATTCGCTCCAGCAACAAAATCTGAAAGTACTGAAGCAGCACGGTCAACAATTACGGTAAGCCCTTTCTCGACCAGCCCTTGGGGACCAATGAAGCCAGCAGTCAAGCCCAGTGCGGCAATTTGTTCTTCAGTCGCGAAAGTGAGCGGTGCAGCAATCAGTGGATGCTTCTCTGCTTTAATTTCATTAAGCTCATGGTCACCACGCAAAAATAATGCAATTACAGGTGAGTGACCTTTTTCATCGGCGATACCCTGCACGAGGAGTGCCTTAACAGAATGGGCAGGATCAGTGTTCAAGAAAGTTGAAACATCTGCAATGGTTTTTTGATTTGGCGTGTCTACAATTTCGAGTGCTTGAGTAGGCGCTGCACGTTCTCCCACTAAAATAGCCTCTGCCATTTCAATATTGGCTGCATAGTCCGACTCTGTCGAGAAAGCGATATCATCTTCACCACTTGAAGCCAGTACATGAAACTCATGTGAACCTGAGCCACCAATAGAACCTGTATCTGCTTGTACCGGACGGAAATCGAGTCCTAATCGACTGAAGATACGGCAGTAAGTTTCATACATCACATCATAGGTTTCTTGTAGGGATGCCTGGTCAACATGAAAAGAATAGGCATCTTTCATGATAAATTCACGTGAGCGCATAACACCAAAGCGCGGTCGAACTTCGTCACGAAACTTGGTCTGGATCTGGTAAAAATTGATTGGCAACTGCTTGTAGCTTTTAAGCTCATTACGCGCCAGGTCAGTGATTACTTCTTCATGAGTCGGACCGAGTACGAACGGGTTAGTATGACGGTCATTGAAACGCAGTAATTCTGGACCATATTGTACATATCGGCCAGATTCTTCCCAGAGACTGGCAGGCTGGGTCACGGGCATAAAGGTTTCCAGAGCACCGGCCCGGTTCATTTCTTCACGTACAATCGCCTCTACTTTATTCAGCACACGTACGCCCATCGGCAACCAGGTATACAGCCCTGAAGCCAATTTACGAATCATCCCCGCTCTTAACATGAGCTGATGCGAAATAACTTCTGCATCATTTGGGGTTTCTCTTAACGTTGCAAATAGAAAGCGGCTTGCGCGCATGGAAACAGTCCTAAAAGTGAGCATTGTAAAAATAAGATTATACGACAAAAAATGAGATGAATATTTCATCTCATTTTTTTCATGGCCTGATTATGACATTAATTTACGGAATTGACGTATCATCAGGTTCTTTAGATCATCCAGATAAGTAAAAATGACTGGAACCACAACCAGTGTCAACAATGTAGAGGTAATTACGCCACCAATTACAGCATGGGCCATGGGGGAACTCTGTTCACCACTTTCACCTAAGCCCAGTGCCAGCGGTACCATCCCCATGACCATAGCGCTAGTTGTCATCAGAATGGGTCTCAAGCGTGTTGTACCCGCAGCAATAATAGCATCGTAGCGGTCCATTCCACTTTCAATTCCTTTTTTAATAAAATCAATCAGCAAAATGGCATTTTTGGTCACCAGACCCATTAACATGATGATACCGATAATCGAGAACAGGTTCATGGTCGAGTTAAATAGATAGAGGGCCAAGAATACCCCAATCAGTGAAAGGGGGAGAGAAGCCATAATAGCAGCCGGATGAATAAAGCTATTAAACTGTGAACCTAAAACAATATAGATAAATACAATGGATAAGGTAATTGCAGTAATTGCATATCCTAAAGATTCAGCCATATCTGCATTAGCGCCTTCTGTGTCGAAATTATAGCCGGGCGGCAGCTTGAACTGGGCTTGCATGGCATCAATATCCCCGCCAATATCGCCAGCAGGGCGGCCTGAAGTATTCGCTTCAATCAGCACTTCACGGGACAGTTCACGGCGGTTAATCTGGGACGCACCTGAAGTTTCCTTGAAGCTTGCGACCGTTGCTAGCGGAACTAGAATATTCTGGTTGTTATTATCCAGTTTTTCTGAAGTAATATACATATTCTGGATATCACTTGGCAGAGTGCGCGCATTTTCACTCAGGCGTAGATTGACGTCATAGTTCTCACCACGTTCATCTTCCCAGGTTGTGACGTTATCACCTGCAATTAGTGGACGTACGACATTTGCAATCTGGTTCACTGATAGTCCTAAATCACTCGCCAAGACACGATTAATACTGACAGAGAGTGTGGGTTTTGGCTCTTTAAGAGAAGTTTCAAGATCAACCACACCATTAATTTTTTTCATTTCTGCCATAAAACGGTCGGATATTCTCTGAAGTTCATCCAGATCGGGTCCTTTGATTGAAATCTGGATAGGTTTGCGTCCACCAGAAACGACCTCATCTGCCGATGCCACTGAAGTAATAGTAATACCACCGACCTGTTGTAACCGGTTACGCAGGTCATTGTTCAGATCATTTAAGGTTTGTTCACGTTCGTGTCTTGGCGTAACAGTCACCCGGATGCTGCCGTGGTTTTTTCCGCGGTCAGTCATACCGTTAATTACGCCATATGTGGTCTGTACTTCCGGGTGCTGCCGAATAATATTTTCGACCTGTTGCAGTTTTGCCTGGGTATATTGCAAAGAGGCATCAACCGGAGTTTCAAACTTTACCCGTATAGAACCTTTGTCAGGTGTAGGTACAAATTCAGTACCGATCAGTTTTGACAAGGCAAATGCCCCAAATAAAGAAAGTACAGCAATCAATACTGTTAACAGGCGAAAGCGTAAGGCTAACCTGAGCAACTTTTCATAAACTGCTGTCAGGTCATCCAGCTTTTTAGAAGTCCATGCAAAAAAACGAGTTAAAGCATTCTGTTTTTTAGGCCTGTCTTTGCGTTCAGCCCAGTGTGCAGAGAGCATCGGGTCAAGAGTAAAGCTGACAAACATGGAGATCAGGACAGCGGTACTAACAGTAACGCCAAACTGATAAAAGAAACGGCCAATAATGCCGCCCATGAAAGCGACAGGCAAAAATACAGCCACAATGGTAAGGGTAGTTGCCAGCACTGCCAGTCCAATTTCTTTAGTACCATCAAGTGCTGCGGTCACATGATCTTTACCCATATCACTGTGCCGGACAATATTTTCCCGAACTACAATCGCATCATCAATTAGTAAGCCGATACTTAAAGAGAGTGCCAGTAGAGTCATCATATTGATAGTAAAACCAAATGCCCATATAAAGGTTAGTGTTCCGAGCAAGGCAATCGGCAGAGTTAAACCGGTAATGACAGTAGAGCGGAAAGAGCCTAAAAACAACAGTACAATAATAATTGCCAGTACCGCCCCCTCTACAATGGTACGGGCAACGTCCTTAATAGTGGATTGAATTGATTCTGAGTTATCAACTACTACTTTTAGCGTAGTACCTGCCGGTAACTGTTGCTCGATCCGGTCAATGACTTGATAGGCATTTTTGACCACATCTACAATATTGGCGTCCGCACTACGTAAAATATCAATGGCAACTGCTGACTTGCCATTTAAATAGGCCGCGGTTTCCATTTCAGCCTGAGAGTCGGTAATCGTGGCAACCTGTTTTAGGTAAACTGGAGTACCTTGTTTATTGGCTATAATAAGCTCTCCGAACTGATACGGATTGAGAACCTTGGCCTGAATTTCAACCACCAGTTCCGAGTCAGGTTGCTGCAACGCTCCACCTGGAATCTGTACATTTTCATTTTTTAAAGTATTAATTACCTGGTCAATACCGACTCCAAAGCTTCGGAGCTTTTTTGGATCGACTGCAATACGGATTTGTCGCTGTGCATCGCCGAGCAGATTAACATTACCGACTCCTTCTACAGTCCTTAACTGCGGTAAAATCCGCTGATCCAGATAAGAGCTCAGGTCTTTTAATGACATGTTATTAGATTCGAATACCAGCGACATGATGGCACTTGAGGTCGGATCATACCGCTCTACTACCGGATCTTCAATTTCATCCCTGAACTGTGCTGTTACTGATGCAATTTTATCGCGAACGTCTTGTGCGGCTACAGAGGATGAAATATCCAAGTCAAATTCTGCCACAATGGTTGAAAGCCCTTCGCTTGAGGTCGAGGTAAGCTTTTTCAGGCCTGAAATGGTGTTAATCTGATCTTCCATTTTTTTTGTAATTTCAGACTCAACCGTTTCCGGGGATGCGCCTGGGTAACTGGTATACACCACTACAAAGGGAAAATCTACGTCGGGATATTCTTCTACACCCATTCGTTGCCATGAGGCAAGTCCCAGCACCATCAAACATAACATCATCATGATAGTAAAGACCGGGTACTTCACACTGATCCGCGTAAACCACATATGTCTAGATCCTTATGATGCAGGCTTGCTGATACTGACCGGCTGGTTAACCTGATCATTGGAAAGCTGGACCCGGCTGACCACATCCGTATTTTGCAGTCCTTTTACCACAGCCGTATTATTGCTGAAGTCTTGACGCAGAAGAGTAAGGGGAACCTTGGTAATACGATTATTGCGGATAGCCCAGACATATGGGCTCTGGTCTATGCTCTGAATCACATCTAGAGGTATAAGCTGACCCTGAAGCTGGTTACTGCTAATGATATAACCTTCAACAAAAGCACCAATACTTAGGGACTGAATGGCTTCATTTGGTCTTGCAAAGAACTCAATCTGGCGGCTGACCTGATTAGCAATTGGTGAAATCCGGCTTAAGGTTGCAGTGAGCTGCGCCGAGTTACCCTGAATCTGGTATTCGATTTTCTGGCCGACTTTCAAGGCCTGCTGCTGATCAGCTGGTAAGGATGCCTGTATTTCCAGCTGGCTAGGATCAACAATTTCAAATAAGGTCTGACCGGCGCTCACTGTCTGGCCCGGCTCCACTTGGCGTGCAGTAATTACACCTGAAATCGGACTGCGTAAAATACCGTCTCGGTCAGCTTTTTGTGCAATATCTACATTCGCCTGTTGAGCTCTGACGTTTTCCTGCTGACCTTTATAGTCAACCTGGGCTTCCTCATACTCTACCTTGGAGATAAATCCTTGATTAAACAGGCGACGTTTACGTTCTACCATTAAACGGCTCTGTTCAGCCTGAGCACGGGTAGAGGCTAAATTAGCTTGTGCTTGAGCCAGTCTGGCAGCATTATCCTGATTATTAAGCCGCACTAGCACTTGGCCTTTATGAACAGACTGACCTACGGATGCATTCACTTGAGTGGCAGTTGCTGTAATTTGCGCCTGAATTGAGCTTTGATTTACAGCTTTAATTGTTCCGGTAAAAGCCGTTCTATTAAATAAAGTACCACTTTTAACCGGAATCAGATCTTGAGGAATCAGTTCAATTTTAGTGGCTTCGGTCGGTGTTGCAACAGGTTCTGACCTGTCACAGGCTATTAAGGCCAGACAGAGACATAACAGGCTTATTCTGGGAATAAGGTCAAGAGTAGGCAGAGTCAATATACGCGTTGCTACTCGCATGCATATTCATCCTTATGTTCAGCATAATGCTTTTAAATTATTTTTCTCTAAAAAGCTTACATTATTCAATGGCTTTTAAACGTGAGATAATTCTGTCGTATTGGGCTTGGGTATTGCGATAGTTCGTTTGTAAAGAAGTAATATTATTTTTAATGAGAACAAGATTCTGATAATTGCTGTTCAGACTATTTTTCAAGACAGCAGGTACAGGTTGGCCTTTCCTTAAATAATCCATTTCCTGCCGTTTAAAATAGATCCGGTCACTCTGTAATTGTCGAAGCTGGTCTTGTTGAAAACTAAGCTGTTTTTTGAGGTTAGCTAAATGTTCATCACGTTTAGCCTGAGCTACTCGGCTGTTGGTATATGCTCTTTTAAGTTTTAGGTCCTGTTCACGCTCTCGGGCCTGAACAGCGCGCTGTGGAGCCTGCTTTATGTCTTTATCTACATTGTAGGGCCGACTGCGTTGAATAACCTGCATATTCTGATCTAGTGCTTCATATCCATAACGAATATGGGTCGGTGTCACCGAGGTACTAATATTGGCAATACCATTATTATCATAATAACGGTACCACACCGCTTTAGGTGTTTCAGTGACATTTGCAATGACTGGAATAGTCAGGCAGCTCAGGCTGCAAACCATCAAAAACTCACGGGTTATATTTTTCGTTCGTATCCAGCAACTTTTAGCTATAGCATGTAACACCATAAAATTCCCCAACACACTGGACCGAAGCACTTATCTTTCAGTAATAAAATTGTTATATTAGAGCTGATTTTTGCAGTTAAAAATACGGTATAGGCAAAAAAAACCAGTTTCTGATAAAAACATAAATTATCTTATTGATTTAAATGACACTCTGTAAAGCTATACTTAAAATGTTCATTGGAAATACAAGTAAATTTATGTTAAAAAAGTTGAATAACTGTAAAAATTAATCCGTCAAATATTATGTTGAATAAGCGGGAAGGCCGATTAGATGGAAGACAAATTTCAAAACCTTAAGGTTATGGTAATCGATGATTCAAAAACTATTCGCCGTACAGCAGAAACTTTGCTGCAACGTGAGGGCTGTGAGGTAATTACTGCAGTTGATGGTTTTGAAGCATTGTCCAAGATTGCCGAAGCCAATCCTGATATTGTCTTTGTCGATATCATGATGCCGCGTCTAGATGGTTACCAGACCTGTGCACTGATTAAAAACTCACAAAATTATCAGAATATACCGGTCATTATGCTGTCTAGTAAAGATGGGCTATTTGATCAGGCTAAAGGTCGTGTAGTGGGTTCGGATGAATATCTGACCAAACCGTTTAGTAAAGACGAATTGCTCAATGCAATACGTAATCATGTCAGTGTCTAGAAAAAGAACTTGGGGAAGAAAATGGCTCGTATCTTGATTGTTGATGACTCACCTACCGAAACTTTCCGTTTTAAAGAGATCTTGACCAAGCATGGTTATGAGGTTCTTGAAGCGACTAATGGTGCAGATGGGGTAACTATTGCCCAGGCAGAATTACCGGACCTGGTATTGATGGATGTGGTGATGCCGGGTGTTAACGGTTTTCAGGCAACTCGTCAGATTGCTCGTGGTGAAACAACTAAAGATATCCCGGTGGTCATTGTCAGTACAAAAGACCAGGCAACTGACCGGGTTTGGGGCAAGCGTCAAGGCGCCCGTGACTATCTAACCAAACCTGTTGATGAAAATAAACTAATCGAAGTAATCCAACAATACCTCAACGCAGGATAGTGCTATGGCAGCAAATGGATTTATCGAATTACTTCGGCTGGCAAAGCGTGGCAACCGTAGCTATGCTGCCAGCAATAATGAAGTAAACCGGTGGTCAGGTATTGCTTTTGAAATGCTGGGGCAATATTTTGTTGCTCCACTTGGGGAGGTTTCTGAGGTTATTTATCCTCCAAAGTATACCGCAGTTCCTAATACTCAGCCTTGGGTACGTGGACTGGCTAATATTCGGGGAAGACTACTTTGTGTGGCTGACTTGGCACAGTTTATATCTGGACAACGCAGCAATTTCTCACCTACTCAAAAAGTACTCTGCATTAGTCATAATGAACAATATGTGGGTGTGGTGGTCGATCGGGTTTTGGGGATTCAGCATTTTAACAAACAAAGTTTTTTTTCAAAGAATGACGGGCTGGAGGATCAGTTAAATCCATATTGTCAGGGTTATTTTTATCAGCATAACCAGCATTGGCATGTGTTTTTATTCAGCCGTTTATTGAAAGACTCACAGTACATGAACGCATCTACAAAATTTATAAACTAATTTGACGCGCCTACTCAATAAAAGCGTTTTCAGGGGAGAGGCTGTATGGGCTTTAAACTCAAAAAGAAAAATACGGGAGAAAGCGGTGCTGCTCACAGCAGTAATGCGTTTTTAACCAAAATACAAACACAAGTCGAAGACTTTGCACGGTTATTTGGAGATAGTTCCAAATCTAAACCGTTTATTTATGGGGCAGCATTATCTTTAATTCTATCCGTTATTCTTTTACTGTTTTTATTCTATAGCGTACCTCGTCATAATGAGTTAACTCGTAGTTTGGGTGAATTGCGTCTACTGTCGCAAACTATTTCCCGTCAAGCAACCGAGGCGACTGCTTCTGGAACGCCTGAGTCCATTAAAACCCTGTCACAGTCACAGGCGCGCTTTGCTGAAAACCTAGAAACTGTACAGGATATTCATGGCTCAACTGATGCCGAGGTTCGGCAGGTTGAACAGACCTGGAATGCGGTATCTCGAAATATTGACCAGATTACCAGCCAGCAAAAAATTATTAACAAACTCTACGATACCAATATTGCTATTTCTGAAACCATTCCAGGTATTCAGGCAGAATATAACCTGCTAGTCGACCAGATGGCACGACAAAATATGAGTAGTAGCCAGGTAGTTATTGCTAAAAACCAGGTATTTATTGCAGAACGTATCTTGCGTTCGATCAGTTCCGTACTTGTAGGTAATGACAGCTCACGTGAATCTGCAGACGACTTCAATGCTGATACTGAAACTTTCGGTACTTATCTCAATGCACAGCTGAACGGCAGTAGTGAGCTAGGTGTAGAGCGTATTAATGACCCTGCATTACGTGAATCTCTAACCAATATTCAAGATGAGTATAATGCGGTCTTAAAATCTGCTGCAGCGACAGTTCTAAATAACTCCAACCAGATTGTTCAGGTCCGTCAGGCATCAGCACAAATTTTCTCTCAATCTGACGAACTGCTGGCAGCTCTAAACAAACTGACTGAGTCGGCAAGTAGTAACTGGGCAGAAGTGGCTCTTGCAATTCTGCTGCTGGCGTCAATTGCTGCCTTGATCTTCTCTGTAATTAAACTTCTGGCACTGCGGGGAGCGACGGATAAACAGCGTGTGACCCGCCTACAGGACGAATACGACCGTAACCAGAATGCAATTTTACGTCTGCTGGATGAAATTGCAGATCTTGCAGATGGTGACTTGCGTTCTTATGCAACCGTATCTGAAGACTTTACTGGTGCGATTGCGGATTCGATTAACTTTGCGATCGACCAGCTACGTGATCTGGTATCACGTATCAATGAAACCTCGCAAGAAGTATCACGTTATACCCAAAATACGCAGAATATTACTAACCAGCTGGCTGAGGCTTCAGAACATCAGGCTCAGGAAATTGCCGGCGCTTCCAGTGCAATCAGTGAAATGGCAACCTCAATTGACCAGGTATCTGCCAATGCTTCTGAATCTGCCGAGGTTGCACAGCGCTCAGTACAGATTGCTTCTAATGGTGCAGATGTTGTAAACCGTTCTATTGAAGGGATGGATACCATCCGTGAACAGATTCAGGAAACATCAAAGCGTATTAAGCGTCTGGGTGAGTCTTCTCAGGAAATTGGTAATATCGTTTCCCTCATCAATGATATTGCAGACCAGACAAACATTCTGGCATTGAATGCGGCTATTCAGGCATCGATGGCTGGTGAAGCAGGCCGTGGCTTTGCTGTGGTTGCCGATGAAGTACAGCGTCTTGCAGAGCGCTCAACCTCTGCAACGAAACAGATCGAGACACTGGTAAAAACCATTCAGGCCGATACCAATGAAGCAGTAATCTCGATGGAGCAGACCACAGCCGAGGTAGTACGCGGTGCCAATCTGGCAAAAGATGCGGGTATTGCACTGGATGAAATTCAGAAAGTATCAGGCGATCTGGCAAAACTGATTGCGAGCATTTCTGATGCTGCAAAGTTACAGGCTGCTTCAGCAGGTCATATTTCTAGTACCATGAGTATCGTACAGGAAATTACCTCGCAGACCACCAGCGCTACTTTCGATACTGCACGTTCAGTATCAGAGCTGGCCAGTATGGCAGAGTCACTACGTGAATCTGTAACTGACTTTAAACTGCCTGAATAATCTCAATAAAAATAGAAAACCAGACAGCAGCCCCTGAAGCAGGTTGCTGTCACAGGCACTAAGCGCATCGACAAGATGAATTCGTGTTCGAAAGTAACGTCTTGCATGATGGTTACAAAATAGTTTTCTGCCGGTCTTGGTAGAAGAAACGAAGAAGTTTTAGCTATGAAACAAATACTAAAAGACTTGATTGGAACAACGACTCTTCCTGAAGATAGCTATCTTGACCAAGATGCAGAGATTCTTGAAATTTTTGTTGAAGAACTAGAAGAAATCTTTACTGATTTGGATATTTTGATACAGCAGCCTGAGCAGCAGGACAAGCTGACCAGTATTCGCCGTTATTTTCATACCTTAAAAGGCTCCGGCCGGATGGTAGGAGCTAAAAGTTCCGGCGAGTTGGCTTGGACGGTTGAAGATCTCTTGAATCGAATAATTGCTAAAACACAGGCTTTTACCCTGGCGATCAGTCGTTATGTAGAATTAGTCTTTAAGATTTACAAATACAAGTTATTTTATAACTTTAAAAATAGTCAGCCTCATGCGATTGATTTGCGTCCCCTCGTATTGATCGGGCAACAACTGCAACAGCATGGCAGTCTTGAACCGGCACTTGAGGAATTGCTGGAGCTTAGCTGGACCTTATGTTCGCCTGAGACAGTCACCGGGCTTGAGCTGGTGGAACATACAGCAGAGACTCTACCACCACTAGGTGTAGAGAAGCTTGAAATTCACGAGGAATTTGATTCACTAACTGCCGAGACACTGGCGATCTTTCTTGAAGAGTCGGAAGAACATCTGGCAACTATTGATGAGTTCTTGAATAATAATGAACAGGGCAGTAATTATAATGCTCTAATCCGCGCTTTACATACTTTGCGTGGCAGCTCGGCCATGGCTCAGGTAGAACACATATTTGAAGCAAGTAGTAAAATTGAAAATCTGTTTAAAACCATGCTGCAAGATGAGCTGGTATCTACTTCAAATGAAACCGCTTTACTTACTCATTATGCTGAATTTGTAAGGGATTATCTCTACATTCTAAAACAGGAATGTAATATAGAACAGTTGGAACGGGTTTATCAGACCTTTAATCATGCTTGGGAAAACTACGGATTTCATCAAGAACCTGTGGATGATCTCGTGAACCCTCAAGGTCTGGTTTCAAGGCTCCTCGAGCTTGAGATCAACCAGTTACTAGATGCCGAGTTCGAGTTTGATCAGCGTACCCGTACCGAATATCCAGAATATTTACAGCTTTTGGTACAGCAGGCACAGGAACTGGTTGAACATACACGAAACCGTGCCTCCCAAGGTGTATATGATTTTACGTTAGAACTACTTCAGAGCTATCAGCAGCTCTTGGCAAAGCCACAGCTATTAAATCTTGATTATGCATATGAACTTTATACTCAAGCTCATCAGCAGCTGATTTATCTGTTTGATACGCTTGCAGCGGGACAGCGTGTCAGCCTGAGCCCGGCTCATCAAAGTCTGCTTGAAGAATTATCTGCATTTGTACAGCAAGAAATACAACAGGTAGATGAGTTGTCCACTGTTACTGAGCCTTTTGAGGCTCCGGTTGACGTAGCAGTTTTGCAACATACTTTCAACCTGGGAGCGCTTTCAGCACGTATAGCGGCTGATAAAGCGCTGATGCATTCTGAACATAGTAATCAGGTTGCTGATGCTGATCTGCGCGATATCTTCTTGGAAGAGGCCGAAGAATTACTGGCTGGTATGGATAGTGACCTGAACAGTTGGACAAAAGAATCAGGCCAAGTTACTGCTCTGAACAATCTAATGCGTTATTTGCATACCTTAAAAGGTGGTGCAAACATGGTGCAGGCCACCCATATGGGATTAATTGCACATGAGCTGGAAAGCATTTATCAGAGAATTATTAACGGGCAGGTTCAGGTCTCTACTGTACTGATGAGTATTATCCGGCTGGTACAGGATGAGCTGGCAGAACGCATCCAGATACTACGTGAACAGCAGATTGACTACCCGGCGCCAGCAACTATTGAAATCCTCAAAAATATTGAGTCGATCAGCACTGGTGTATTAGTGACTACGGCTGAGCCAAAAGTAGCAGAAGAGAAGCTGTCCGAGTCGAGTCAAAATATTGAATCAGATATAACTGATTGTACACTTGCGGATGCGGAAATCGCTGAGCATTCCGAAGAGTTACAAACAAATGAACAGGTAAGATCAATTGTTGAAGAAGTTTTTCTCGAGGAAGCCGAAGAGCTGTTACAGACCGCTCATAAATTACTAGATCAATGGGTAGAAGAGCGCAGTAACCGGAGTCTGTTACTACAGCTGCAACGGAATGCTCATAGTCTTAAGGGCGGCGCACGGATGGCCGAGCTTGAGCCGGTAGCCGTGATTGCTTATGCGCTGGAAAATACTTTTGAACAATTTGGTCTGCACAATCTTACCACCAGTGTCTATGACCCGCTTTTACATACTGCTTTACGCTGGTTGGAAAATGCTATCTTCAAAGAGCAGTATGAAAACTTTGACAGTTTGAAGCACAGCTTGGACTCGATCCAGTTTACTGAAATTCCTGCTCAGCTCATCAATCAGATTCCTGCAGATAATATCGTAGCTGATGGCAGTCTGTTTGAATTCGTGCATGGTGATGGTACTGAACCACCTTCCATGATGGGTGAATGGGACAATACAGAGCGGACTGAAAATAATGAAATGATCCGGATTTCAGCCGATCTGGTTGAGAAAATGATTGACCTTGCAGGTGAAAACTCCATCAACCGTTCCCGTATTGAAATGGATGTGGGACAGGTCGGCTCTATTCTTTCCGACATGGAATTGGCTATTCAACGACTGGCTGACCAGTTACGCCGTATGGAGGGTGAGCTTGAGAGTCAGATTATTGCCAAGCATGGTACTGAGAATTCACGTTACAGCGATTTTGATCCTTTAGAAATGGATCAGTATTCTTCGCTAAATCAGTTATCCAAATCACTGGCTGAGTCAGCATCTGACTTACTTGACTTTAAAACCACATTATCTGAAAAAATACGTGATACTGAAGGTTTGCTATTACAGCAGTCAAGGATTCAGGCAGAGATTCAGGAAAACCTGATGCGGACCCGTCTGGTACCCTTTTCTCGATTATTACCGCGTTTACAGCGCATAGCACGGCAGACCTCTTCAGCATTAAACCGTCCTGCAGAACTCGTTGTTCAAAACACTGAAGGAGAGCTGGACCGCAATATTTTAGAGCGGCTGGTCACCCCGCTTGAACATATGCTGCGAAATGCAATTGATCATGGTATTGAAACCTCTGAGCAGCGTCTCAAGCAAGGTAAACCTGAAAGTGGCCGTATTGAGCTAAATATTAATCGCCAAGGTACAGATGTCATCATTACTTTTACAGATGATGGCCAAGGTATTAATCTTGACAAGCTGAAAAATAAAGCACTAGAGCGAGGCCTGATTGGAACGGAACAAAAACTGGAAGCTGAAGAACTGGCCCAGTTGATTTTCCATCCAGGTTTAAGTACTGCAGCAGAAATTACCCAGATTTCTGGTCGTGGTGTAGGGCTGGATGTGGTACAGAGCAGTATCAAGGCGATGGGTGGTCATGTGACGGTCGAGTCTGTACAGGGGCAGGGTACAACATTTACGATTCGTGTACCAACTACAGTAGCAATCAGTGATGCCCTGATGGTTAAAGCAGGTGACCAGCAATACGCTGTACCATTGGCGCAGATTGAACGTATTGTGCGTATCTCTCCTTCTATGCTGGAAGACTATTTTGCTGGCAAAGAAGATACTTTCCGTATCGACAATATGTATTATAAGCTGCGTTATCTTTCAGAGTTTGTAGCAAATCAGTCTCTGCCTCGTCTTACCGGTATAGCCCACTCTCTGCCGGTACTGCTGATTAAAGGGAGCAGTGGCCAGACAGTAGCGTTACTAGTTGACCAGCTGGTCGGATCTCGTGCACAAATTGTGGTGAAACCAGTGGGTCAACAGCTGGCTAGCGTAGGTGCAGTAGCTGGTGCAACAATTTTGGGTGATGGACAGGTTTGTCTCATTCTGGATGGGCAGTATATTGCTCGTCAGGTACAGTCTTCATTACGTGTCAAGGAAGTAAAAGAATCTCGTGAGTTGCATCGCTTTAATGATGAACGACGTCTGATTATGATCGTTGATGACTCAGTCACTGTACGCAAAGTCACCAGCCGATTGCTTGAGCGTCAAGGTTATGATGTAGTGACCGCTAAAGATGGTGTTGAAGCGATTGAACAGCTGGAAAGTATTAAGCCTGATTTAATGCTGCTCGATATTGAAATGCCGCGTATGGATGGTTTTGAAGTAACTAATCTGGTACGTCATCATGATGTACATCGTAATATGCCAATTATTATGATTACTTCACGTACAGGTGAGAAACATCGTGAGCGCGCTTTTGCACTCGGAGCAACGCAATATATGGGCAAACCTTTCCAGGAAGCAGACCTGTTGGCCAATATTGAAGCGTTACTTGAGGTTATGGTCTAACGCGGGAGAAAAAAGATGAGTCAAACCAAAGCGAATTCAACTCTGGCAAAGATTGATCAACAAGAGTTACAGCACCTGATTACAGTATCGACCGGTTTTATCGATGCTTATATTATTCAATGCTATGCTCAGGTACCGATGTTGCTACCCCAGAATATTGTATTGTCTGCTCTTGATAGTTCGATTAACGTCGATCATATTGATTGGCATGATTTTAAGCTTCCGGTCTATAAGGTAAATAGCCCTACGGCTAAAACAGCAGTTGCACTGGTAATAGAAGGAGAGCAGGTAGATCAGCGCTTTGCCTTGATCTGTGATGAAATGCCTCAGACTATCAGACTGCGGATTTCAGAGGTGGTCGATGAAGAACAGCCTTTTGATGATTCAAATATTTATCAGTATGTACGTATGGGAGACCAGATTTTTCAGGTTCCCAACCTGAACGAGATTCAAAACCAGTTAAGTCATAAGACATTCTAAAAATTCATTTGAAACAAAAGAGGAACCGACAGGGTTCCTTTTTTGTTTATCTTATATTCATCAGCTCAGGAGCTGTATCAGGATTTTTTCATAAATCTCTGCTAGCGGTTCCAGATCGTCTACATTTACGTGTTCATCAATTTGGTGGATACTGGCATTCAATACCCCAAGCTCCAGTACCTGTGCACCAGTTGGAGCAATAAAACGTCCATCTGAAGTACCACCGCTGGTTGAAAGCTTGGCTTCTACACCATTAACCTCATGTATCGCTTGTACAGCAGCGTTTACGAGCTCCCCCACGGGTGTCAGGAAAGGTAAGCCAGATAAGGTCCACTTAATATCAAAATCAACCTGATGATACTGTAAAATAGCAATTACTCGTGCTTTAAGCTCATCTGCGGTCACTTCAGTAGAATAACGAAAATTAAATGTAACTGTCATTGTGCCAGGCACTACATTGGTTGCACCGGTACCAGCTTGGATATTGGAAATCTGGAAAGAGGTTGCTGGAAAATACTCATTCCCGCTGTCCCATACGGTCTCACATAGCTCTGCAAGCGCTGCAGAAGCTGTATGAATCGGGTTAATCGCCAGATGTGGATATGCTACATGTCCCTGTTTACCCTTAACAGTTAAAACACCATTTAGAGAGCCCCTACGACCATTCTTAATGATATCACCCAGCTGATGAGTACTAGACGGCTCGCCCACCAGACACCAGGTCATTTTTTCATTACGGGACTCAAGTGTTTCTACTACCTTTACGGTCCCATTTATTGAAGGACCTTCTTCATCAGAAGTAATTAAAAAAGCAATTGAGCCTTTATGATCAGGATACTTGGCAACAAAACGTTCTGAAGCGATTACCATCGCTGCCAGAGCTGTTTTCATATCGGCACTACCACGACCATATAGCTTACCATCACGTATTTCAGGAATAAACGGATCAGAATTCCAGGCATCCAGGCTTCCAGTGGGCACCACATCAGTGTGTCCTGCAAAACAGAAAACTGGGTCTTTAGTACCACGACGGGCCCATAAATTATCTACGTCTTCAAAGCGCATGTTTTCTATATGAAAACCGACCTTTGATAAACGTTCAGCCATAATATTCTGGCAGTTATGGTCTACAGGAGTAACTGAGGGCTGGCGCAAAAGTTGCAGGCTAAGGTCGAGAGTGTCTGATGATGAAGTCATACCGGAGATCAATGTCTTTAAAACTTGCCGATATAATAGGGGAATATGTAATTGAAAGGGAGTTTAATTAGAACAAACCTAGTCTGTATAAAATTAGGAAACCCTATCCGTAGATAAGGTTTTTTGAAAAACTGATAGCAAAATTAAAGTTTTTGTTTAGTATCTTCTGCAGTATTTGATACAGCACTTCCTGCACTAGAAACATCCTCGCCCAAGCCTTTTACTGTGTTACAACCAGTCAGTACAATTGCCAAAAACATTGAAGCAGCTAAAATTTTTTTCATCATCATCTCCAAGTTAGATTTATTTTGATGTTCACTCAGGCTAAAAAATATGCTTAATAAATAACATTATGTTTTGATAGTAGAAACGTTATGAAATGTTTCAGAAAAAGATAAATCACTTATTTATATTGCATTTTTTAAACATTATTAGAGGTTTTGAGTAAGGGAGGTAGACGGTACATAAAGAACTGCGGAGATGCATGATCAGAATAATATAAACCTTGAGTCCACCATAAAGCCCTGTCCGAACTTTGCACCTGATCCGGACATAACCACTCCTGTCGCTGTAGACGATAGTAGTCTTGCTGGGGAATATAATCAGCCCATCCTCCAAATCTACGAGATAAATTAATCCAGGTTGAAAAGGGCTCAGAAGAGTCAGGCCAGTTTTTTAAGGGGAAGTAAAGTTGTCCCTTGAGAATAGCGTAGCGCTCTTGAATGAGATGTCCTGATACCTCTTCAAACTGGAACTGTTTCTGCGTAAAGTGATTTAGTTTGCGTAATAAGGTATCACTACGGTTAAGACCAAACCACGATGCCAAAGAAGGTTCTCTTTCAGCCAGATAATATTTTAAAGCCACTTCCCAATGTTCTGTTTTTCCCGTTTCGGTATTTAGAATTAAAAAATCCAGCTCACCAATTGTTTTTGGTCCATCAATAATCTGGATGCTATGTCCAAGTAAACGATATGGATGATATGCATGATCAAGTAGCCAGAACCAGATCAGCATTTCAAAACGTAGTCCTAGGCGCGTACTTTTAAGCTGTCGAAGGAAGTGCTCAAGTGGTTCAGGTTGCTGGTCAAGCTGTTTTAAACGGGGTAAATAGGCTTGGAAATATTTTTGCCAGATATGGTCACTATGCAAATTAAAATGATGCTTAATTATGAGTTCTTGTGGCAGGCTTTTAAGAATATTCGGACTGGCTAGACTAAAAGCCAGCTGACGTATGGCAGGATGCTTAAATTGTAACCATGGTTCAAAATAAGCCTGCTGATCACCAAACATATACATAGTCCGCCCATAAATATCATAAGAAAACGCGCAGAATAAAAATATAGTGCGCATATAAAACACTTTATACTAGCGCAATTGCGGGATTAGGAAAGAGATATGAGAACATTGTTTTGGCGAAGTCTGGTACTGATTTTTATTGTACTTGGACTGATAGGGGCAATTTTACCCGGCATGCCAACGACAGTGTTTTTAATACTTGCTGCATGGGCTGCGTCTAAAGGCTGGCCACAAATGGATAACTGGTTACTGAATCATCCAAAATATGGGTCAACGCTCAGAGCTTGGAGAGCTAATGGCACTGTTCCGCGTAAAGCAAAATGGCTGGCCAGTATCATGATGTTAATAAGCGGTATTATGATGCTATTTACTAATGCACCACTGCTTGTCAAAATCTTTACAGATGGCATTATGCTGGTTGTGGCCATCTGGTTATGGATGCGTCCTGAGCCTCAAGATCGACCTTTACAGTCCATCGAAAAAAAAGTACCGGGAGAAATTGAGTAAAAAATGTCTAGCTATACCTTGGATCAGGCAGATCTGTTAATTGATCTGGCACAGCAGAAGCTTCATCTTCCTAAACTAAAAAAGTGTTATGCCATTTCTTCTGGTAAAAATGGAGTAGGTGAGCAGGAAAATACAGGCCAGACTCCACGAGGTTGGCATCGTATAGAAAAAAAAATTGGGGCGGAACATCCTAAAAATTCAGTGTTTATTGCACGTCAGTTTACTGATGAGATTTATAGTCCTGAACTGGCTGCCCAGTTCCCACAAAGAGACTGGATTCTAACACGCATACTCTGGTTACATGGGCTTGAGCCAGGTTTTAATCAGGGAGAAGGGCGGGATACCTTCCAGCGCTATATTTATATTCATGGTACACCAGATACTGAGCCGATGGGTATTCCGATGTCACATGGCTGTATTCGTATGCGTAATGAAGAAATCATTGAGCTTTTTGATTTAATCCCCGAGCAGGCTTTAGTTTTTCTCTCAGAAACACCACTTGAATTGATTTAAACAATACATAAGTCACATTATGTTTATCAGATACAAATAAAAAATAGTCTGTATAAACACCTCTAATTTTTTAGAGACATGTTTAAATAAAATACAAAAAACATTGTTTTTCCTTTAATTTACCTATTTTTTAATCATTCGAAAGTATTTTTATGAAAACAGATAGAAAAGCGTTTGACACCAGATGAGGATTCTCTATAATGCACCTCACAAACGATGAAGACCTAAAGGGCGCTTAGCTCAGTTGGTAGAGCGTCTGCCTTACAAGCAGAATGTCGGCGGTTCGATCCCGTCAGCGCCCACCAAGCCTTTATGTTGTGATCTTTCGTGCAGCGGTAGTTCAGTTGGTTAGAATACCGGCCTGTCACGCCGGGGGTCGCGGGTTCGAGCCCCGTCCGCTGCGCCACTTAAGATTTCAGAGTTTGTACCACAATAGCGACATTGTGCAAATGCAGCGGTAGTTCAGTTGGTTAGAATACCGGCCTGTCACGCCGGGGGTCGCGGGTTCGAGCCCCGTCCGCTGCGCCATTTATGCAAATCCTATTGAGGGCGCTTAGCTCAGTTGGTAGAGCGTCTGCCTTACAAGCAGAATGTCGGCGGTTCGATCCCGTCAGCGCCCACCATAACTTAGTGACTTTTACATTATTTTAAATAATGTAATGTGATGCAGCGGTAGTTCAGTTGGTTAGAATACCGGCCTGTCACGCCGGGGGTCGCGGGTTCGAGCCCCGTCCGCTGCGCCATTTTATAAAATTTGGTATCCTAATTTCCTGAGATTAAGATATTAATCAGTGTATATGCATAACTGCTTATGCTACTATCTCTAATAGCTATGCTATTTCTCAGGGCGCTTAGCTCAGTTGGTAGAGCGTCTGCCTTACAAGCAGAATGTCGGCGGTTCGATCCCGTCAGCGCCCACCATATATCCTCTTCAGTTGCAAAACATTATTTGTTCCCCTAAGATTATCTAAAAATATTCTTAATATAACTAATAATTATGAAAAACCCTTATCAGCGTAAAACTGTATCAAAAAATCAGCAGAAACCTTATTCGGTGCTCGAGAACTATCAGCAATTTATTCAAAATATTATTGCGCAACGTATGATTATTGCGCTTTATCATGAAGGATGGGCACTCTGCGCAACGCCTTCAGGTCAGCAGGCATTTCCCGCCTGGCAAAGTAGAAGTCTGGCAAGATTGTTAATAAAAGATCAGTGGGAAAACTATAAGATTCATGAAATTACATTAAAAGATTTAATTGGAAAAGTTCTGCCTTATTTGAGGGCACATGAAACACATCTGTCTTTAGATCTGACACCAGAGGGACAAAATATTCTGGTTCGACCAGAAAAATTTTTACTTGATCTTAAAAACTATTTATATCAGCTGTATTTACAGCAACCCGAAGTATTTAGAGAAATGCAATTACCTGCTCCTCGAAGTATTCGTCTTCATTAAAAGTTTATTTTTCTAAATAAAAAATCCCGCAATAGCGGGATTTTTTATTTGATTATTTTTAAAGAATTTCAATTGCCACAGCTGTAGCCTCACCGCCACCAATACATAACGCAGCTATGCCTTTATGTCCACCTGTACGTTTCAGGGCATGAATAAGTGTCAGAATAATACGTGAGCCGGTAGAACCTACAGGATGACCAAGAGCACATGCACCACCATGAATATTTACTTTTTCTGGATCAAGGCCAAACTCATCGATTGGGCACATGGTAACCATTGCGAATGCCTCATTAATTTCCCATAAATCGACATCAGCCGCGGTCCAGCCTGCCTTGTCTAGAACTTTTTTTACTGCACCTACCGGCGCAATGGTAAATTCAGAAGGGTGCTGGGAGTTTGAAGCGCTCGCAATAATCTTTGCTAAAGGTTGTAAACCACGTTGCTTAGCAGTTTCATCCGAGCAGAGAACAAGCGCAGATGCTCCGTCCGAAATTGAGCTGGCATTGGCTGCTGTAATTGTTCCATCTTTTGCAAAAGCCGGACGCAAAGACGGGATTTTATCAATATTGGCATTAAATGGCTGCTCATCCTGATCTACTACTGCCTCACCTTTACGGCTAGAAATAGTTACAGGGACGATTTCATCTTTAAAATAACCTTCAGTAATCGCAGTTTGAGCACGTTTTAAAGAGCGGATGGCAAAATCATCCATTTGTTCACGTGTATAACCGCGCTCATTGGCCATATCCTGAGCAAAAGATCCCATCAGGCGTCCAGTTTCTGCATCTTCCAGGCCGTCAAGAAACATGTGGTCTTTGATTTCGCCATGACCCATGCGAAAACCTTCACGGGCTTTTGGCAGAAGGTAAGGCGCATTCGTCATGGACTCCATACCGCCTGCAACTACAATGTCTGCTGAACCGGCTTTGATCATATCTGCGGCCTGCATTACAGCTTTCATCCCTGACCCACAGAGTTTATTAATAGTAACAGCGCCTGTACTATCTGGAATGCCAGCTAAACGCATTGCCTGGCGAGCAGGGCCCTGTTTTAAACCTGCTGGAAGCACGCAGCCCATAATGACTTCTTCAACGTCGTGTGCCTGCAGCCCAGCACGGGAAACTGCTTCTTTAATTACTGCTGCACCCAATTCTGGTGCAGTCTTTGTAGCGAGTGAACCTTGGAAACCACCCATCGCAGTACGCGCACCGTTAAGAATCACGATGTTTACCATTGTTCTAATCTCCACTATTTCATTATAAAAATAACTGATCTTGAGCAGTATATTTAGAAAAAATTAATGAATAAAGAATAAACACTAGTGAACATTAGACTGAACAGTTCTTAGCAAGTACTTGCTAACGATTCTACTCGTAAGTGGCCCATAGGACTAAGTACTAAACGTTTATTTAGGCTGGCAGATGAGCTGGCACAATAGAAAAAACTACCATTCGAACCACGCGGTAGCCCGGTATCTGCTTTAAAAAACAAACGCGGTTTATTAAGAGCCCCTCGCCAATCTAGTCGACCATACTCAAGATCAAGCATTACTGTAGACAGTATTTTTTCATTAGAATTAAGCTCCTTATCATTATTGGTATCTATAAAGATGAGTAAACCTTTATTCCATTGCTCATCTTCACACTGCTCTAGGTTCTGGCTTGAACAGATAACTATCTGATTACGATAAGTTAATGCATAATTTTTAGCTTGAATAATCTGCATGTTTAATAAGTGTGGAAGTGATTTGGCTTCCTGCTGTGCTCGGTACTCTTGGTAAGCAGGAATAGCAAAAGAAGCTAAAATTGCCACAATCGCTATACAAACTACGAGTTCCAGTAAAGAAACTCCATTGTTATTTTTCTTCATGGTTAAAAAATTACCTGTTTATTATAGTTTTTTGTTTTTTTAACAGTAAATTAGTGTGTAGTTATTGCATTCAAAACCAGAACAAATGATCATTAGCTTAGCTTTTGAATACTGTTAAAATAAACAGAAGCGAAAAAGATAAGCTATTCATTAGAATAAATTGAGTGAAAATTTACCGAATTACAACGGAAATTGTAAGTAATTTTGTCAATAATTTACTTGATTAAAATTATCAAGCACTTGGAAAAAAAACAAAGTGTTTGTATGATTCAAAGTGAGTAGCTTAAAAATAATACTGGGGTATATATAAGCTTATCTCAGGAGCCAAAAAGTTAATTTTAGGCTGAGCTTGAACAACAATGTTATCTCTGGAGGATAATCCATGAAATTGAGTCGTATTGCACTTGCTATGCTTGTTGCTGCTCCTCTTGCTGCTGCAAATGCTGGCGTAACTATTACCCCATTAATGCTTGGTTACACAATGTTTGATACCCAGCACAACAATGGCGGTAACGATGGCGACCTGACTGATAGCGTAGAACTTGATGATGACCTGTTTGTTGGTGCAGCACTTGGTGTTGAACTTACTCCATGGTTAGGTTTTGAAGCTGAATATAGCCAGATCAAAGGTGATACCAGCGTTGCAGGCAATGAATATAAAGGCGAAAATATCGCTGGTAACTTCTATGTTACTTCTGACCTGTTCACTAAAAACTATGACAGTAAAATCAAGCCTTATGCATTGTTAGGTGCTGGTCACTATAAATATGAGTTTGACACTGATGCTGGTCGTGCTGGTCGTGGCTTAGATGAAGAAGGTACTCTAGGTAACGCAGGTCTTGGTGCATTCTGGCGTATTAATGATGCCCTGTCTCTACGTACAGAAGCACGTGGTACTTACCATTTTGACGAGCAGTTCTGGAACTATACAGCTTTAGCTGGTCTGAACGTTGTTTTAGGTGGTCACCTGAAACCTGCTGCTCCTGTGGTAGAAGTTGTTCCTGTTGAGCCAACACCAATTGTTGAGCCACAACCACAAGAACTGACTGAAGATCTGAATATGGAACTTCGTGTGTTCTTTGATACTAACAAATCAAATATCAAAGATCAGTACAAGCCAGAAATCGCTAAAGTTGCTGAGAAGTTAGTAGAATATCCAAATGCTACTGCTCGCATCGATGGTCACACTGATAACACTGGTCCACGTGCTCTGAACGAACGTCTGTCACTGGCTCGTGCTAACTCTGTGAAATCTTCACTGGTGAACGAGTACAATATTGATCCATCTCGCTTGACTGCTCAAGGTTTTGCCTGGGATCAACCAATTGCTGACAACAGCACTAAAGAAGGTCGTGCTATGAACCGTCGTGTATTCGCGACAATTACTGGTAGCCGTACTGTTGTTGCTCAACCAGGTCAAGCTCAATAATCTGAGTTTAACTAAAAAAAGCAGTTCTTCGGAACTGCTTTTTTTTATACTAATTTTATTCTAATAAGCCATCTTTCAGTATCTATCTTTACTTTTAATTACTCACTGTTTATCTCTGGTCAGTTCAAAATTTTTACCTTAATTTTTATTCTTAACTTATAGGCTACTTATTTATCTGAATTTTTTAAGAAGAGCAGGCGCGATATAGTAGAATAATTTTTATTTCCTAATTTAGAAGGCAATAATTGCTTTTCATAGTTACATCTTATGTCATATGAAAATAACCAAGAGCGCTACAAGTATAAAGAAATATAGAAATAAAAATACCCAGCACAATCATATATAGAGTGAGCTGGGTATATTCATATTTAGAAAGAGGGTTAAGTTCTTGAAGGTAGGGACTAGTCAAGGTTTCCCGGTTTAACATCCATTTCTTTGTAAGAAACTAACTTGGTTTTATGTTTAAGCTTATAACCAAACCAGATGACTAAAAACAAGGGAATACTGATATAGGTTGATAGCAGTCCAATCCAATCAATTTTTCCTCCTGTCACAGCTTCATAATTTTGCCCAAGAATAATAATGGAACATAAAATAAATGCGAACCATGGAGCGAAAGGAAAGAATTTTGCTCGATAAGCCAGGTCTTCAAGCTTGTAGCCTTGCGCGATATAACCTTTACGGAAACGATAATGTGAGATCGCAATACCCAACCAGACAATGAAACCGCACATGCCCGACATATTCAGTAACCAGTTAAAGACTTCCTGCTCACCGACAAATGTCGTCAAGAAGCACAGCGCGGCAATCGCAGTGGTGGCGTATAATGCGTTCATTGGAACGCCACGTAAATCCAGCTTAGAAATTTTGGCGCCCGGCCTTCACGTGCCATATCAAATAACATACGAGTGGACGAATACATACCCGAGTTACCCGCCGATAGAATGGCAGTCAAAATTACAGCATTCATCAGGCTGGCAGCAAAGGCAAAGCCGGCCTGTTCATAAAGTAAAGTAAAGGGTGAAAGTGCTATATCTTCACTGGCAGCTGCTTGTAGCAATCTTGGATCATCATAGCTCACTAACGTGCCAATGATAAAAATACATACGATATAAAACAGCAGGATACGCCAGAAAATCTGTTTAATAGCAAGCGGAATAGTGCGTTTTGGATCTTTGGATTCCCCTGCAGCTACTCCGACCATCTCAGTGCCCTGAAATGAAAAACCAGCAATCATGGCTACACCGATCATTGCCTGTAAGCCACCAACGAATGGTGCTTCGCCTTTGGTCCAGTTGCTAAAAGTAATCATTCCCGGCGTTAACATGATTTTTATAATCATGGCGATACCAATAATGATAAAGGCAATAATGGCTACTACTTTGACCATGGAAAACCAGAATTCGCTTTCTCCAAATCCTTTAACGGTCAGTGCATTGATGCCGAAAATGATGGCCAGAAAGATTGCACTCCAGTAAAAACCAGGAATATCTGGAAACCAGAATTTCATAATGAACTGAACTGCCACCAGTTCAAATGCGACAGTAATAGCCCAGTTGTACCAGTAGTTCCAGCCCAAGGCAAAACCAAACCCATCTTCTACATATTTGCTGCCATAGGTAAAAAAAGCACCAGAGGTTGGATTATGGGTGGCCAGTTCACCAAGGCTGGTCATCAGAAAATAGATCATGATACCGATTAGGCCATAAGCCAGCAGCGCACCACCAGGACCGGCATTGGCAATAGTTGATCCTGACGCAAGGAACAGTCCTGTGCCAATAGAACCACCGATCGCAATCATATTTAAGTGGCGAGCTCCCAGCTTGCGCTTGAGTTTCGCGGGCTGATTTATTTCGCTCATCGAGATTCCTTTATTACATTAACGCGCACAGGCATACAAAACTTTAAAGCCTTGTTGATCAGCCTTAAGAGTGCATTGACCAAAACGCTGTTCAATCAAATGGGGATAATTTAAAAAACGGTTTGCAACAATCCATAGCTCGCCACCATTCTTTAAATGCTGAGGCGCAGTCTTACAGAGTTCTTCGCTGGCCTCATAATGGGTATGAATACCCTGATGAAAAGGCGGATTACTGACAATTGCATCAAGCTCAAAAGGTGCATCTGTAATACTGCTCACAGGTTGCAGACGCAATTGGGATGCTGGAACCTGATTACGCTGAAAAGTAAGTTCTGTTGAACGTAAAGCAAAAGCATCGACATCAAGAGCATATACAGTATTTGCCGGATTGGATTTTGCCAAATAGCAGGCAATAACACCAGCCCCGCATCCAAAGTCGGCAAGTGTACCTGATTTTACTTGGTCCAGATAAGGAATTAATACAGCGGTGCCAACGTCCAGATGACTCTGGCTAAAAACGCCCGGAAGGGCACAAATCTCGATTTGCTGGTCTTTTAACTGGACAGTATAGGTTTTTAACCAGCTCTCAAGCGGTTTTTGCTGTTCTATATGTTCCAGTTTTACTTGCCAGAACTGGCAATGACGTGCACTGTCGAGCTTGACCGGATGCCCAAAAGTATGTAACTGCTTGGCTGCACGTTCAACACCTCCTTTTTTCTCTCCGACCAAAAATACAGACTGACCGATTTCTAAATGGCTGACAACATTATGTAGTACATAGTTAAGTAGTTCCTTGGACTTAGGAACAAATATGACCACCTGATTAAACTGTTGTAGCGGAAAATCTACACCAAAATGTGCTTTAAAACCTGCTGCCTGAAATCCCTGATAATCACTAAAATTCCAGGTCCAGATAGAAGCATCTATCCGCGGTCCCAACTGGTTCATGAGCTGATCATTGGGTGCATGAATAAAAAGCACCTGCCCAGAGAGCTGGTCAATCTGCCGCAGCACAACTTCACTTCTTGGATCCATGGCATTTCTCATCAAAAACAATGCCCAGGCTGGGCTGGGCAATATCACTATAACAAGTATTATTTCTTGGTTTCAGGTAATACGATATTGAGAATTAATGCTGCAATACCACCTGTCGCTACACCAGAACTAAAAATATTTTTAAATAATTCAGGCAAATGTTCTAGAATTTGAGGCACCTGCGCCACACCTAAGCCCAGTGCCAGAGAAATTGCAATAATCAGCAGGGCACGACGGTCAAGCTGAATACCTGACAGGATATTTACCCCGGATGCAGCAACTGCACCGAACATCACCATCACTGCACCACCGAGTACCGCTTGTGGTACTGCTTGAATAATCCCGGCAACGGCAGGGAACAGACCCAGGATAATCAGCATAATTGCAATCCACAAACCTACATAACGGCTAGCCACACCAGTCAGCTGAATGACACCATTATTTTGTGCAAAGACTGAACTCGGGAAAGTATTAAATAAACCTGCCAGCAAAGAGTTGGCACCATTTACCAGAACGCCACCTTTAATACGTTGCATCCAGCTATCGCCATCTACTGGCTGATTTGACAGTTTACTGGTTGCAGTAATATCACCAATTGCTTCTAATGAAGTGACCAGATAGATGAAAGCCATCGGAATAAATAAACTCCATGAGAAGCTTAAGCCAAAGTGCATTGGTGTCGGTATCTGGATTAAAGGTGCCTCTTCAAGCGTAGAGAAATCTAAATAACCCATAAATCCGGCCAGAATATAACCGGCAACTAAAGCAATTAAAATGGCGGAGCTTTTGATCCAGACTGCTCGCATACGGTTTAGCAAAATAATAATTGCCAGGACAGTACAAGACATAATCAGGTTATCGGCACTGGCAAAAGTTTTACTTTCCATTGCCTGATAGCCACCACCCATAGAGATCAGGCCTTCTTTAATTAAGGTTAACCCGATGAGCAGTACAACAATACCAGTTACTAAAGGCGTAATCAGTTTTTTTACCCAAGGTAAAATACGGGACACCCCCATTTCAATGAATGAGCCTGCAATCACTACACCGAAAATAGCAGCCATAACCGCTTCTACCGGCGTGCCTGACGCTACCATGGCTGAGCCAATCCCAATGATAGGGCCAATAAAATTAAAACTGGTGCCCTGTACAATCAGTAGTCCAGCACCAAATGGTCCGACTTTCTTACACTGCAAGAATGTCGCAATACCTGAAATGACCAGAGACATTGATAAAATCATGTTGGTATCTTCACGAGACACCCCCAGCGCCAGACAGATCAGCAGGCCTGGAGTAACAATAGGTACAATGATGGCGAGCAAATGCTGTAATGCAGCCAGAAATGCAATTAATGGACGAGGCCTGTCATTAAGGCCGTAGACTAGATCTAGACGCTCATTTTGATCAGATGAAGTGTTTAAGTCAGACATGAGACAAACAGGGGAGTGGCAAGGTGGCGCTATTCTAATCGAGTTGTTACACTTTAAAAACCTTAAAGTACACCGCTTGTCAAAATATATTGTAGTTGTCAATCAACTGTCACTACTAATGCGTAGCATTTTTTTGTATAATTTGCCCTCAAAATTGTAGGCGTATCGAATTTCATGTCAGATATCAAAACTCTCCGCAACATCGCAATTATTGCGCACGTTGACCACGGGAAAACCACTCTTGTCGATAAACTTCTTCAACAATCAGGTGCACTCGGTGATCGTGCCGGCGAGATTGAGCGTGTCATGGACTCGAATGCGCTTGAATCAGAGCGTGGTATTACTATTCTCGCTAAAAATACAGCGATTACATGGTTAGATAAGCGTACTGATACCACTTACCGTATCAACATCGTAGATACTCCGGGACACGCAGACTTTGGTGGTGAAGTTGAACGTGTTATGTCGATGGTAGACTGTGTACTTCTTCTGGTTGACTCTCAAGAAGGCCCAATGCCACAAACCCGTTTTGTAACACAAAAAGCGTTTGCACGTGGTCTGAAACCAATCGTCATTATTAACAAAGTAGACAAGCCAAGTGCCCGTCCAGACTGGGTTATCGACCAGGTATTTGACTTGTTCGACAACTTGGGTGCAACTGATGAACAGTTAGACTTCCCGATTGTATATGCCTCAGGCTTACGCGGTGTTGCTGGTCCTTCACCAGAAGAACTGGCTGAAGACATGACACCACTGTTTGAAACTATTGTTGACATCGTTGAACCACCAGCAGTTGATGTTGATGGCCCATTCCAAATGCAGATTTCATCACTTGACTATAACAGTTTTGTTGGTGTAATCGGTGTTGGCCGTATTCAGCGCGGTTCAGTTAAAACCAATACACCAGTAACTGTGATTGATAAAGAAGGCAAGACCCGTAATGGTCGTATTCTGAAAATCATGGGTTACCATGGCCTCGAGCGTATCGATGTTGATTCTGCAAATGCAGGTGACATTGTATGTATTACCGGTATTGATGCACTAAACATCTCTGACACTATTTGTGATCCGAAAAATGTTGAAGCATTACCGCCACTGTCTGTAGATGAACCAACCGTATCTATGACTTTCCAGGTAAATAACTCACCATTTGCCGGCCGTGAAGGCAAGTTCGTGACTTCACGTAATATCCGTGAACGTCTGGACCGCGAATTGATCCATAACGTTGCTTTGCGTGTTGAAGATACAGACAGCCCGGACCGTTTCAAAGTTTCAGGCCGTGGCGAACTTCATCTGTCTGTACTGATTGAAAACATGCGTCGTGAAGGCTTCGAGATGGGTGTATCCCGTCCTCAAGTGATCATGAAAGAAGTTGACGGTCAAATGCAGGAACCGTATGAAAATGTGACCTTTGATGTTGAAGAACAGCATCAGGGTTCAATCATGGAACAGATGGGTAACCGTAAGGGCGAGCTGACCAATATGGAAGTTGACGGTAAAGGCCGTATCCGTATTGAGGCAACTGTACCTTCACGTGGTCTGATCGGCTTCCGTTCTGAATTCCTGACCATCACTTCTGGTACAGGTATCATGACTTCTAGCTTCTCGCACTATGGCCCAGCCAAAGCAGGTGCTGTAGCTAAACGTCAAAACGGTGTGCTGATCTCTATGGTAAATGGTACCTGCCTGGCATTTGCTTTGTTCTCGCTGCAAGACCGTGGCCGTCTTTTTGCTGAACCACAGCTTGAAGTTTATGAAGGTATGATTGTTGGTATGAACTCACGTTCAGACGACATGGTGGTCAACCCGACTAAAGCAAAACAGTTAACTAACATGCGCGCATCTGGTACAGATGAAGCATTAACACTGACTCCAGCTATTAAATTTACGCTGGAACAGGCGCTTGAATTTATTGAAGATGATGAACTGGTTGAAGTTACACCTAAATCAATCCGTATTCGTAAAAAATTCCTGACAGAAAACGAACGTAAACGTGCTTCACGCAGTTAATTCTCGTTTAAGTTGAAAAAACCGCCAGTAATCTGGCGGTTTTTTTATATAAATAACAAAAAGAAATTGGAATCTTTAAAGAAATCGCTAAATTATCCTAAAGGTTAATGCCCTTTAAATAGGATTAAGAATGTGAAAAAGATTAGGGCATGGGTAAATTGAGTCTGGAGATAAAATGAGTATTATTCAAGAATTTAAAGAATTTGCTATTAAAGGCAATATGATTGATCTTGCAATTGGTGTCATTATTGGTGGGGCGTTTAATAAAATTATTGACTCTCTGGTTAAAGATATTTTTATGCCCCTGATTTCTTTTATTCTAGGTGGAGAAGTTGATTACTCTAACTGGTTTCTGGTGCTAGGCGATAATCCAAATAATGTTAGTAATCTTGCAGCGGCTAAGGAAGCAGGTCTGAATGTCTTTGCCTATGGCAATTTTCTTACCATCTTAATTAATTTTCTGTTACTGGCTTGGGTTGTCTTTTTAATGGTTAAAATGATTAACCGTTTACGCCGTAAACACGAGGAAGCGCCACCTAAAGAAGAGGCAGCACCTACACCAGAAGATATCCAGTTACTGCGCGAAATCCGTGATGAGCTTAAAAATCGCTCGGCACCTTAAAATATAAATGGAAAAACGGCACAACAAATGCCGTTTTTTATTTTGACCGAACGCATCACTTTAAGTCTTAAAAAAATAAAGCTGAATAAAACCGCTAGAAATTCATACGGAACTTGATTTCCAGCAAGTGGAAGCCAAACTGGCTTTTTACCGGACCATGGATTACACGTTCAGCACCACTAAAAACCAGTTTATCGATTACCGGCACCAGTTGACCTTTTTTGACTTCACCCAATTCACCTCCGCGTCTAGCTGAGTTACAGGTCGAGTATTGCTGTGCAAGTTTATTAAAGTCTGCACCACTCTGGAGCTTCTTTTTCAACTGTTCAGCCAGTGTTTTTTCTTTAACCAAAATATGACGGACGATTGCTGTTTTCATATAGTTTCTCCTACAGCTGAACCGGTTTATTTTACTGTTCGTAGCGGCTGGCATTCAGGGCAAAAAACACTTGCACGCTGTCCTAAACGGATATTCTGCAAAGGCGTTTCACAATTAATGCACATTTCACCTTCACGGCCATATGCCAGCAGAGTCTGTTGAAAATAGCCATTTTCTCCTGCGGCATTACTGTAATCACGCAAGGTCGAACCCCCCAGTTCAATTGCAAATTTTAAAATCCTTTTAATTTCAATCACCAACTGATCAATTTTTTCATAGCTTAAGCTTGAAGCAGGTTGAGCTGGATGGATTCTGGTATTGAAGAGACTCTCGGTTGCATAAATATTGCCGACACCGACCACTACATGATTATCCATGAGTGCAACTTTTATGCCGACCTGCTTGTTTTTGAGTTTATTTACCAGGTATTCAGTATTAAATGTCTCAGATAGTGGCTCTGGTCCTAATGGATCAATTAATTTATGTTGTGTTTCATGGTTCAGCCATAAAATACAGCCAAAACGACGCGGATCATGATAACGCAGCTGTATATTTTCGAAACTAATAATCAAATGATCATGTTTACGTAATTCGGTCGCAGGCTCACACAAGCGAAACGAACCTGACATGCCTAAGTGCCATAACATGGTATCGTGTTCAAACTGCGCAAGAATATATTTAGAGCGGCGATTTAACCTGATGAGCTTCTGGCCTTGTAGCTTTTGAATATCTTGAGGAATGGCCCAGCGAAGCCGCGGCTCACGGACCTCAACAGACATAACTTTTTGCTGTAATAAGGGTTCAAGGCTCTTTTTGGTGGTTTCAACTTCGGGTAATTCAGGCATTGATCGACTCATTCTTATGCAATAGCAATAATATCGGGTTGCATGAATAATTTACAAGCTGGCATTGATATGAAAAGGAGGGAACACATGGCAGAGATTCTACCTTTAACCTGGTTTCAGCGCGATACTTCAGACGTTGCGCATGATCTGGTTGGGTGTAGGTTATGTGTGCGCCAAGATAGTGGAGAAATCAGGCGCTGTATCATTACAGAAACAGAAGCTTATCTGGGCTGTCAGGATAAAGCCTGTCATACCTATAATAACCGTAAAACACCACGTACCGAAGTTATGTACCAAGCAGGTGGAACTATTTATGTATACCTGATCTATGGTATGTATGAAATGCTTAATATTATTACCCAGACTGAAGGTGTGCCAGAAGGTGTGATGTTGCGGGCCGGCTATTTTGAGGATGCCGAGACACGGCAGGAATTCAAGTTAATGGCTGGTCCAGGGAAACTGACCCGGCATATGGGAATTAATCGTACTTTTAAAGGACAGAAAGTCGGACTGGAAAGTGGGCTATGGATAGAACAGAAAACTCAGCAGCCTGAAATTGTACAGACACCGCGTATTGGGATCGACTATGCTGAAGAGGCCAAAGACTGGCTGGAGCGTTACTGCTGGAAAGCACATCCGAGTTTGAGCCGTTAAGGTTTGGTTCATATTAACTCCTGTACAGAGTATGTTGTATTAAAGGCTGTCTTACTCATGATTTTGTATGGTTTTTTTAGGCTGGACTATAAAAATAAAGCTGGTTCAGTGTAGGCTAGTGAGCGTCTAGGCACTCTGCCCACTTAATAATAAAACCGGAGAAATATATGGCCAAGCTGTTTGAGAAAATTAATTTTGGTAGCTTTGAACTTGCCAATCGCATTATTATTGCACCTATGTGCCAATATTCAGCCACTGATCAGGGTGAGGTGACTTACTGGCATGAACAGCAGTGGGCCAATTATGCTCTGTCTGGTGCCGGTTTATGCATTGTAGAGGCAACGGCGGTACAGGCTGAAGGTCGAATCAGCTATGCTGATCTGGGCTTATGGAATGATCAGCAACGCGATCAGATGTGGGCTTTGCTTAGTAAAGTCCGCCAGATATCTCCCATGCCTTTTGCGATTCAGTTAGCTCATGCCGGGCGTAAGGCATCAACCGATAAGCCATGGCTAGGCAAAGGCCAGATTGCACCAGATCATGAACATGGCTGGAATACGGTGGCACCCAGTGAATTAAGTTTTGCCGCAGCTGACCTGAAACCACATGTCTTAACACTTGATCAGATTCATCAGGTACAGGCAGATTTTGCGGCAGCTGCGCGTCGTGCAGTCGAAGCAGGTTTTGACCTGATTGAACTCCATGCAGCCCATGGATATCTGTTGCATCAGTTTTTATCGCCCTTATCCAATCAGCGTACAGATGAATATGGCGGCTCACTTGAAAACCGTATGCGGATGGTACTGGAAGTATTTCAGGCGATCCGTGATGCAGTACCAGCAGGCTTCCCGGTCGGGGTGCGTCTTTCGGCTACTGACTGGATGGATGAGCAGGGAGGCTGGAATGTAGAATGTAGTGCCGGCCTATCAAAAGCCCTACAGATGCTGGGAGCGGTTTACATCCATGTTTCATCAGGCGGACTGCATGAAATGCAGCGTATTGAAGTCGGGCCAAATTATCAGGTGCCTTTCGCAGAGAAAATTAAACAGGGTGTAAGCATTCCTGTTATCGCAGTCGGACTGATTACCGAGCCCGAACAGGCCGAAGAAATCCTCCAAAAAGGTCAGGCAGATGCAATTGGTTTAGCCCGTGCTATGCTATATGACCCACGCTGGCCTTGGCATGCAGCTGCAAAACTTGGTGAAAATATTTCGATCGCACCGCAGTATCTACGGAGTCAACCGCATGGTTTAAAAGAGTTGTTCCATCCTTTTAAAGCAGAAAAATAAATTATAAAAAACCCCGTCATCTGGCGGGGTTTTATATTCAATCTTTAGCTTTTCTTGGCTTTATTCTGATCAGTCATCATTTTATTAACGGTATCCAGTGATTCTTTAGCGCGTGGAACATTCTGCTGGGCCAGTGCACTAAAAATTTTCTGTGCCTCAGGCAGATTCTGCTGCACAATGGTTCCATTGGCAAGCATATTACCCACTGCCATCAAGGCTGGTATATAACCTTTTTTGGCCAGATTCTGAATACTTTGGAGCCCCTGATTAACCTTGGTTTCCTGCTTGTTCTTGATCCCCGTACTAATGTCATAAAGTGCCTTGGTATGAATTGCCGGCATACTGTTTTTCTTGATAAGCGGATCAAGTCGCTTTAATGCCTGTTGGTCAGATGCTGGCTTATTTTCTGAAAATAGCGCCACTGCAAGCTGGACAGTTGCATCATCAAAGCCCGCATTTGAGGCTTTTTCCAGATACTCTCTGGCTTTCTTCTCATCTTTAGGCAGGCCCAGTCCACCAGTCACGTAGTTATTGGCAAGTACATAATCGGCCACTACATAGCCTTTCTCTGAGGCCTGCTGGTAGTATTTTAAGGCCTGCTGCTCATTTTTAGTTACGCCTTTTCCCACCTGGGTCAGGTAACCCAGATTATACAACGCTTGCGGATTACCTTCTTGAGCCAGCTTTTGCAACTGTTGATAAGCGGTGGTGTAATCATTTGCTTTAATTAGCTGTTCAATTTGTTCAAAAGCCGGATTTTTATCACTACTTGGTGCAGCCATGCTAAACGTGCTGGTGACTGCAATCAGGCTGGCGAGCAGAATTTTTTTCATTTTTTTCCTCTTCTTTCTACACATAATTCCATTTATGTGGAATAACTGTGATTCATTCAACATAAATCATAAGCTGAATTATATGAATGTAAATATGGAACACCAAAAATCTTGCAAGATTAATCAGGCTACAGCTATGACTATGCCGGTCTTTCTTTAAATTCTGATTAAAAAATAAAAGAATGTATTAGGTAATAATTTTTAATGAAAGCTCTAAAACTATTGAAATAGTTTTTATATCTTAACCTGCTTCAGAGATAAAAAATATTTATAGTTGTTTGATTTTTATATTAAAAATTTGGTTAAACCTGGTTTTTTCCAGAACAATAGGGTTGAAAGAATGAGTTTTAAAAAATATAGACTGATTGATAAAAAACCTCCAGATTTACTGGAGGTCATATTTACTACCCATAATTTCAAACACAGCTTTATTTTGGCCGTGCCACATCGCCTCTAAGCGATTCTGGCAATTCCAATAAGGTTAATCCAAGCGTATCAAGTGCTACCGGTTTAGCGACTACTAATGCCTTATAGCCATTTTCAACAGCGATACTATTAACCACTTCTACATCATCATGCAGTAGAGTCGCCGGAGCAGGGGCAGTACCTGAACCTTGTACCAAATGTAGCCAGTGCTTCGGTTTTGCCTTGAACCATAGCCGAGCGACGATTTCCTGACCCAGATAACACCCCTTGTCATAATGCACACCACCACGCTGATGCAGGCGTAGTTCCTGAGGCTGGAATTCATGCTCAGTCAAGCTGGTGATCCAGGCTTGGCCCTGTTCAATTGCCTGCAATTGCCAGGCATTTAAATCCGTATCTTCACTACTAAATCTGGTGAGAGCATTATCCATGCTTGGAGAAACGGCACCACTCTCTTCAAATGCCATTTTAGAGAATGCACCATATTTGCGGATATGCTTGGCAAATTCTTCAGACTGGTCCTGAGTCACCACAATACTGAAATTTTCAGCATCTTGCCGACTTAACCATAAGCCAAAATGAATACGGCCTTTTAAGTCACAAATAGCAGTATAACGGTAGTTACTGTCCAGTCGCTCTACATCTGCCGTGACTTGGCCCTGCAAGAATTTTTGTGCATCGACACCTTTTAAGCTAAAACAGAGAAAAGCCAAACTAGTCATGTTATCAGTCTCAATCTTGCAATTTAATACTAAAGAATGAGTTGTATTTTCCCTGATTTTTAATAAAAAAGCAGCTTTTTGCTAGAAAAGCCCATTTAAAGGTAACCAAATATTTCAAAAACCGGTATTTTTATATATAGGTATTTGAAATATATAAGATTTGGGAAATGGGTTTTGAACAGCGTACAATGCCAATGCACGGAAAGTGAAATCAACACAAAAAGATGAAATAAAGCAAAAAGATGCAGAGGCAAGTACGTATGAATAACCAATACCGCAAAACGTTGCCAGATACCCAGCTTGAATACTTTGATGTGCGTCAAGCCGTCGAAGATATTCAGCCAGGCGCTTATGACCAGCTTCCCTATACTTCCAAAGTACTTGCTGAACAACTGGTGCGCCGCTGTGAACCAGAAATATTAACCGAATCTTTACAGCAACTGATTGAGCGCCGCCAGACTCGTGACTTTCCATGGTATCCGGCACGTGTGGTTTGTCATGACATTTTAGGCCAGACTGCCTTGGTTGATCTGGCAGGCCTGCGTGATGCAATTGCTGAACAGGGCGGTGATCCGGCCAAAGTTAATCCGGTGGTACCGACCCAGCTGATTGTTGATCATTCGCTGGCTGTAGAATATGGCGGTTTTGACCCGGATGCTTTTGAAAAAAATCGCGCTATTGAAGACCGCCGTAATGAAGACCGGTTTCATTTTATTAACTGGACTAAAACTGCATTTAAAAACGTTGATGTCATTCCTGCCGGAAACGGCATTATGCACCAGATTAATCTTGAAAAAATGTCACCAGTGGTTCAGGTCAGAGATGGTGTTGCATTTCCAGATACCTGCGTCGGAACAGATTCGCATACCCCCCATACCGATGCGCTGGGCGTAATTTCGATTGGGGTGGGTGGCTTGGAAGCTGAAAACGTGATGCTTGGCCGTGCCTCATGGATGCGTCTGCCGGATATCATTGGTGTAGAACTGGTTGGACAGCGTCAGCCTGGCATTACTGCGACTGATATTGTGCTGGCTTTAACTGAATTTCTGCGTAAGGAGCGTGTAGTAGGTGCCTATCTGGAGTTTTTTGGAGAAGGTGCTGATAGCATGTCAGTCGGTGACCGTGCCACGATTTCCAATATGACGCCGGAATATGGCGCCACTGCAGCAATGTTCTATATTGACCAGAATACTATCGACTATCTGCGCCTCACAGGTCGTGAACCGGAGCAGGTACAACTGGTTGAGCAGTATGCCAGACAGATCGGGCTCTGGGCCGAGCAGATGAAAGAAGCAGTTTATCCAAAAGTATTACGTTTTGATCTGTCTCAGGTAACCCGTAACATCGCCGGGCCGTCTAATCCGCATGCGCGGGTTTCTACCAGTGACTTAAAAGCAAAAGGAATTGCCGGGGTAGTTGAACAGCGTGATGACGGTTTAATGCCGGATGGGGCGGTTATTATTGCTGCCATTACTTCATGCACCAACACGTCGAACCCGCGAAATACAGTAGCTGCCGGTTTGCTGGCACGTAAAGCCAATGAATTGGGTCTAACCCGTAAGCCTTGGGTGAAATCTTCATTTGCCCCCGGCTCAAAGGCGGCAGCATTATATCTTGAAGAAGCAGGGGTGCTTGAAGATCTGGAAAAACTCGGTTTTGGTATCGTAGCTTATGCCTGTACCACCTGTAACGGTATGTCAGGCGCGTTAGATCCAGCAATCCAGCAGGAAATTATTGACCGTGACCTGTATGCCACAGCTGTACTTTCTGGTAACCGTAATTTCGATGGCCGGATTCACCCTTATGCTAAACAGGCATTTCTGGCTTCACCGCCATTAGTCATTGCCTATGCAATTGCTGGGACTATCCGCTTTGATATTGAAAATGATGTGCTGGGTCATGATCAGGCAGGAAACCTGATTTATCTGAAAGATATCTGGCCTTCTGATGAGGAAATTGATGAACTGGTGGCACGTAGTGTAAAACCGGAGCAGTTTCAGCAGGTTTATATCCCTATGTTCAATCTGGACCGATCCGAGCAGGCAATAAGCCCGCTATATAACTGGCGGCCGCAAAGTACCTATATTCGCCGTCCACCATATTGGGAAGGAGCGTTGGCTGCACCGCGTACCCTTGCAAATATGCGTCCTTTAGCAATCCTTGGCGATAACATCACTACCGATCATTTATCTCCATCAAATGCGATTGTACGTGATTCGGCAGCGGGTGAATACCTGGCAAAAATGGGTGTGCCCGAGGAAGACTTTAACTCTTACGCGACGCATCGTGGGGATCACCTGACTGCACAGCGTGCCACCCTGGCGAATCCGAAACTGTATAACGAAATGGTGGTACGTTCTGACGGTACCATTAAGCAGGGTTCAAAAGCGCGTGTGGAGCCTGAAGGTGAGGTGATGCGCATGTGGGAGGCGATTGAAACCTACATGAACCGCAAGCAGCCGCTGATCATTATTGCGGGTAAGGATTATGGCCAGGGTTCAAGTCGTGACTGGGCTGCCAAAGGTGTACGTCTGGCGGGAGTTGAAGCAATTGTGGCTGAAGGTTTTGAGCGTATTCACCGGACCAATCTGGTTGGTATGGGCGTGTTGCCGCTTGAATTTAAGCCGGGTACAGATCGTAAAACATTAAAACTGGATGGTACTGAGCTGTATAGTGTGATTGGGAATATTGCACCACGTTCGACTTTGATGCTTGTGATTGAACGTGCCACAGATGATGGTAAAGAACAGACGATTGAAGTGCCTGTGACCTGCCGTCTGGATACCGAAGAAGAAGTACATGTGTATGAAGCGGGTGGGGTGTTACAGCGCTTTGCACAGGATTTTTTGGAAGGGAATGTGGCTTAATTTAAAATCCTCCCCAACCCTCCTTTGAAAAAGGAGGGAGTTCCCCTCTTTTTAAAGAGGGGTTAGGGGAGATTTTATTTTATTGAAATTGGTTAAATAATAATCTAAATTGTCGTTAAATAATTTAAAAACTAAGTTTTATAAAATTCAAGGATCGAAATTTACGCGCACTAGCTGAATGTATTATTGGTGATAAAAACTATTTTAAATACAAGAGTAGTATGTTTATTACTGAATTTTTTGAGGAATGTGATTTACCATTTAAGCATGATGGTTCTACTCGATGGTATTGGACAGCTGAACGATTGAATGAGCTATTACAAGAACCATGCCTGCAAAACTGCTTACCTGAAAAATTTATAAATGTTTTAAGGGTATTAATGCATAAATCTGAGGCTACAGAAGATGATCCATATAGGATTAATGCATTGATTGAACTTAATAAGCCTTTAAGTCGAGAAGGTTATGAAGCTTATTATGGAGAAGATAATAATCTTTATATTAAAAATATAATTACGAATCAAACAATAAAACCTAATGAAAATCCAAATAGAGTATTTTCAGAAGCAGAAATAAAAAAAAGAGAGCACCTAGCAGATTACTTAAATAAATGTTCCGAAGACCAGCTTATTGAAAATATTTTACTCCCCTTATTTAGAACTATAGGATTCCAACGGATCACTGTTGCAGGTCATAAGGATAAAGCTTTGGAGTACGGTAAAGACATATGGATGAAATATACTTTACCTACGCAACATATAATTTATTTTGGAATACAAGTTAAAAAAGGGAAGCTAGATTCATCTGGAGTTTCTAAATCAGGTAACCATAATATTGCTGAAATTTATAACCAAACCACAATGATGTTAGGACATGAGATCTTTGATCCTGAGACTAATAAAAGAGTCTTGGTTGATCATGCTTATATAATTGCTGGTGGCGAAATTACTAAAGCAGCAAGAAATTGGTTAGGTAACAAATTAGACGCTAATCGTAGAAGTCAGATCATTTTTATGGACAGAGATGATATTTTAAATCTGTTCACAGTAAATAGTATTGAAGTGCCTAAATTAGAGTCTAATTTTGCGAATACATTTTAGAAATACTACTTCGCCCATCTGCCATCATCATTTACAAAAATGGACAATAGACATTCATCACAACAGGGTTATACTGCTTAGACCATTTTCTAAACACTCATGGAGAACAAAGATGGTAACAGCTGGCTCAAAACCGGGAACAGGTTTCTATTTTTGTGTTCAATGCGGACATCGCGTTTACTTAGAAATTGGTACAGACCGTTTACCCCCGTGTACCAAATGCTACGGCACCCAATATAACGATAAGGTGGCTTAAGCAATAAATAAAACAGATACCCCTGTTTTTTAGAAAAGCCCTATTACTCTATAGGGCTTTTTGCTTTTTAAACACTCCTCTATTTTACAGACAGTCGAGTTCATACTGTAAAAAGCTATTACCTTGGAAGTATCATTCTGATGATTCCTTATATTTTTATATTCTTCATGGTTGTTACGTTTCCAACATTAATATGGGCTGAAAATAAAAGTCCTGAAGAAATCCGGCTGAAAGAAGACAGTAGTCGCTACAAATCTTATATTCCGAGAAGTTATAGACTTACTGAAGTTATAACAGGAGATTTGAATAAAGACCGGAAAACAGATGTGGTGCTGATAGTTAAGGCAACTGATCCTGCAAAATGGGTAAATGATGAGTATCAGGGAAAGCTAGACCGAAATCGTCGTGGCATAATTGTGCTTGTAAATGAAAATGGTCAATATAAAAAGATCATACAGAATCTGTCATGCTTCTCGTCGGAGTATGAAGATGGGGGCGTATATTATGCGCCGGAATTACTATTATCTGTCGAACAAGGGTTGCTGAATGTGCATTATGCCCATGGCCGTTATGGTTACTGGCGCTACCGCTTTCAACTAAAAGAATATGATCTGCAATTGGTGGGCTATGACAATTCAGATAATTTCGGTCCTTATATTAATAGTCAAACCAGTATTAACTACTTAACTCAGCGGAAATTAGTAAGAGAAAATATAAATAAGAACCGGGATGACGATACACCAAAATTTAAAGAAACTTGGTATAAGATGAATCAGGCATCTGTGTATTTATCTAAAATTAAAGATTTTGATCGTTTAAATTAATTAAAATAAGCAGACTGAACTATAAAAAAGGATATAAGGATGAATGATAAAAACGAATTACATAAATGTCTGGTTTGTAAAAGAAATTTTAATGAAAAGAGTCTGATTCCTTTAGATACGGTACGGCAAGATATTACACAGGAAATAGCAAAAGATTTTCCAGCATGGTCTGTTCATGATTATATTTGTCAGGTTGATTTAACCCATTATCGTATGCAGTACGTGCAAGGGTTATTAAAGTCTGAACAGGGGGAAGTTTCTAGTCTTCAGTATGAAGTTATTCAAAGCTTGCAAGAACATGAGCTTATTACAAAAGACACAGAATCAGAATTTGACCAGAACTGGACACTGGGTGAACGGATGGCCGATAAAATAGCAACTTTTGGTGGTAGCTGGGCATTTCTGATCTGTTTTACACTTTTTCTGGCAGGCTGGATATTAGTCAATACCGTTATAATGATAAACCGTCCGGCAGATCCTTATCCATTTATCTTGCTAAACCTGATTTTATCATGTCTGGCTGCAGTGCAGGCGCCTATTATTATGATGAGTCAGAACCGGCAGGAAGCCAAAGACCGGTTACGTTCGCAAAATGATTATCAGGTCAACCTGAAAGCAGAGCTTGAAATCCGGCATTTACATGAAAAGCTTGATCATCTGCTGATGCACCAGTGGGACCGGTTAGCTAAAATTCAGGAAATTCAGCTAGATCTATTAACTGAGCTCAACAAACGAAACTTAAAGTAATAAAATAAAATTATTTAATGACGAGATAAATATAGAGTTAGAAGTTTTCTGATTTTAAAAGAAAATAATTCTGTAAAAATAAACTTTACTGCAATAAAAATATTAAAAAATGAGAGATAAAAGAAAAAATCCTTAAAACTTTACTTTTAGTAGAAAATTTTTCTAAAAAATATAAAAATTAACTGAACTTCGAAAATTAATTCCGTCCAGCATTAGTTAAAGTAGATCTCAAGGTGTAGTAGGGATCGAAAAGAGTAGCATGCTGTGAGCGGCGCAAAACGCGAGTGCAGTACTTACCCAAAAGGTCTCGATTCGGCTTAGGACGCTATAAACCAGAAGTTTATAGGCTATAAGATCATCACTTACAAAGTTATGATAGTTGAAGTAAACCGTAAAGTTTTCCCTGACACCTGAAATATTCTGTTATTACAATAAATCTTTAGATAGTAGAACTATCAAAATAATACTTTCAAAAATATAAAGCTGCCCTTTCAGTTTGAATTCTAGACCAGAAAATCAACTGATTAACCTGTTATAAATCAAGAATTGACAGCTGTATAATCCCTTGTTATTTTTCGGGCTAATTCATTCTTCATATAACCGCATGGCTTTGAATCAACCCTTTATCTATGCACCGCCGCAACAGCCATTATCTATTATATATGAAGATGATGATTTAATTATTATAGATAAACCAGCAGGATTACTTTCTGTACCCGGACGTCTGCCTGAGCATCAGGACAGCGCATATCTACGTCTGTTGGAAAAATATCCGCATGCTAAGATCACCCATCGGCTGGATATGGCAACTTCAGGTATCCTGATGTTTGCCAAACATCGTGATGCAGAAGTCGCGATCAGCAAAATGTTTCAGGCACGTACCGTAACCAAGCGCTATGTTGCGCTGATACAGGGCCAGCTTAACGATCAGGGCAGTATTGATGTGCCATTAATTACCGATTGGGAAAACCGTCCGCGGCAAATTGTACATTTTGAACTGGGAAAATCGGCTAAAACCTTATTTCAGGTGCTTCAATATCATGAGGAGCATGACATGAGCCGGGTATTGCTGACACCTATAACTGGTCGTTCGCACCAGTTAAGAGTACATATGCAATATATTGGACATCCTATTATGGGAGATAAGCTATATCACCCTGAACCTGGTGGTTTTTACTTAAAGCGAATGGCATTGCATGCCAGTTACCTGGCTTTCCAGCAACCGCTAAGCAAAGATTTGATTGAAATTAATATGGCTATCCCGTTTTAATCGCAGGTGATCTTTAAACTGGTATATTAGCTATATAAATTAATTTAAATATAAAACAGGCTAGTTCTTAAACCAGATGCCTGGTTATAAACTTTATATTTAAAATCATCATGAATTAATTAGAAACAGAATTAAGCTGGTCATGTGAAATTAAAATAGATTAATCTTTGTGCTGATATTGAATAATGATGATTTATTTATAATGACCACAAGCATAACAAGGATAATCTCATGACTCGTGACTATCAGCAATTTCCTGACGATGAAAATGGCGATGTACTTTGGCAAATGTATGAAGATGGCAATGACTTGAGCGACCTGCATGAGGTCGAATTTTCTATTGTTTTTAAAACTCAGGAACTGGCAGAAAAGTGCGCGCTACATTTACTGCAGCAGGAACAAAAAGTTTCCATGTTTCAGGAAGACGAGCAGACTGACGGGGCAAACTTATGGATAGTAAATATTCATATTAATATGATTCCTGAACATGAAGATATTGTGGACCTAGAAGAATGGTTTACTAAAATTGCTGGAGAATTTGACGGCGAATATGATGGTTGGGGTTGCATGTCTTATATCTATGAAGATGAAGAAGAAAGTCCTAATATTTCATCCTGATAAAATTTTGATCTGACCTCAAGATTGTAAATAAAAGTATTTTGTTCCTGATATTAAGTACGCTATTTTGGCCGATAAATTTTCTAGATTTAATCGGTCATGATTCGTACTTTATTTTTAAGCCTGCTGTTGGCTAGCCCTTTGATTTATGCAGCCAACTGGAGCTGCAAAAATCATGATTTCGAAATCTATTGTGGTGCGCGTGGCTGTGAAATAAATCAGGAAAATTTTACGCCGATGTATATCCAGCTGCAGCAAGCTGGTGAGTTAAAGGTTTGTGCCTATAGCGCTTGTTGGTCAGGACAAGCAAAAATTTTATATGACCGGCAGCATCTTTTAGCCTCAGCGAATGAATTGGCAATGGAGGGACAAAAAGATATTGCAGCCAATTTTATTCTGGCAATAAATGAAAATAACCAGACTGGATTTATTCAGGGTGAGGGTTTCGCAATGCCGGTACAATGTGAGCCTGAAAAATAATTATAAGTATCTTTTATCATGGGAAGCCTAATTTTATGGCAGCTGAACTTATTAGCCATTATTTAAATACATGAAGTATTCAGGTTGCTTTTCAGCGTTTGCCCGTTGATCAAAATTATACAAAGCGGTAGGGCTGAAAGATTAAACTAATACAACGTAAATTAAAAAATCAGTTGCTCACCTTGCAGGATAGAATAGGGCGACTGTGTTAAGAGACAGGTGGGCCTGATCTTGGAAGCATATAAAGACGTTAGCGGTAAATCCCATATTGAATTTTATTATATTGGTTCGGACTATATCATGGTGCAGTTTAAAGGATCAGCCAAACAATATGTCTATACCTATATTAGTGCGGGCGAACATCATGTCGAAAAGATGAAGCAGCTTGCAGTCAGTGGTAAAGGACTCACAGCTTATATTAATCAGCATGTGCGTGATGCCTTTGCTACTATAATGTATGCTCAATAAAAAGTAAGAATTAACTAAGGCACAGAGATTTTAAGATAAAAACTGAATAGCTGAAAGAAGACTAAAACTGAAACCAATGATGCAATAAATAAACATCACCAGTTTAGATAAAATGGTATAAAGGTTATATGAAAATTCTGAAAGTATTCAGTGGATTATTGGTATTATTGATTGCCGGTTGGTGGTTTGCATCACCTTATTGGGTACTTTATCAGGTTAAGCAGGCAGTTGAGGAGAATCAGCCTGGCAAACTTTCAGCCTATATCTATTATCCCGCTGTGCGGCAAAGCTTAAAAAGTCAGCTAAGCCAATACTTAGAGCAAAAAATGGGTTTTGAGCAACGCTCTAATCCGTTTGAGCAATTTGGTGCGCAGCTTACAATCAGCTTAACTGGCTACCTGGTAGAAACTCTGGTTAATCCATATGGTGTCGCACTGTTACTACAAGGGAAAGAGTTCTCAGAAGTAATCCGGCTCACCCGGTATGAACGCTCATCAGTTGTTTATCATCTGCCTGAACCTAAAAAAGCTGCTGCCTCATTCTTATCTGGGGCATCTGTTGCTTCAGCATCTTCTTCACAAACAGCTTTAAATTACAAGGCTGGGTATTTGAGCATAAACAGGTTTAGAGTTCAGGTACCTGCAGCTAATAGGTATACCAGCTTTATCTTGAGTCGTAGTGGGTGGAGCTGGAAAATTACGGCCATTAAACTGCCTCAGTAAATAAAAAACTTTAAAAAAACTATAATTATTTCTTTTTATTTACAATTTCAAACTAGGCATCTGGGCAGATGCAATTCAATATCAGGGACAATAAAATAAGTACAGGAAGCCAGTATGAAAACAGTATTTGGTCTCGGCGCTATTTTAATGTGGCCTACATTATGTCTGGCCGGTACCTCTGCCAGTTTGGCCTTTGAATATAAAGACTGGTCACTCGCCTGTGAAAATACAGGTACCTGTCGTGCTGCCGGTTATCAGACTGAAGAAAACATCTCCCATCCGGTATCTGTTTTGTTGACACGTAAGGCTGGGCCAGATACCGCAGTGCTGGCTCAGGTCCAGATTAGTCATGAAGACGAAAAATTTCTGGAACAGATTAAAGGTACTCCTTATCTTAGTTTATATATTAATGGTCGCCCGCTGGGCAGTATTATACTAAAAAGAGACAATGCGCGTGGTACGCTCTCTAAACAGCAGACCCAGCATCTTTTAACCGCTTTAAAGGGCAGTAGCCAGATTGTCTTTAGTTTGGGTAAGGAGCAGTGGCAACTGTCTGATCAGGGCGCAACCGCAGTATTACTTAAAATGGATGCCTTTCAGAACCGGGTAGATACTGCATCTGCTCTGATTCGTTTTGGAAATGTCAGCCAAGATAAAGTAATCAAGGCCCAGTCTATGCCAGTACTTACTAAAACCTACCGGCCGGGCACAGCACGACATTTCGCCTTAAATAGCCCGCAAGCCAAGGCACTAATTACTAAATTTAAAAAAACAGCAGACCGGGAAGGCTGTCCAATTTTATTTGAAGCAAATTATCCTGATCATGACCAGATAACGGTCTATCCATTAGACAAGCAGAATGTTGTAGTTGAAAGTCCGTGCTGGCGTGGTGCCTATAATGCCGGTTCAGGTTACTGGGTGATGGACCCTCAACTTAAACAGGTCAAGCATCTGGCAACTACACAGGGTTCAAGTTTTAGTGAGGGTGAAATTTTTGCCCATCATAAAGGGCGTGGCTTGGGAGACTGCTGGAGCCGGCAGGAGTGGGTCTGGACCAGTAACGGTTTTGTAGAAAGTTACAATGCAACCACTGGTCAATGCAAAGGTTTTGCAGGTGGAGCCTGGCAGTTACCTACTTTTGTTTCACAAGTTAAGTAACGGTATGGCCAGTCTATCATATTTTAATTTTACGGACTGGCCAACTGTATTGTGATCTTTTCATTAATTTCGTCAATTTTTTTCAGACGTTTGATTTCATTCCACAGCATTTTTGCTTCTGGATAATGTTTTGACATCATGCCTAACCACTGTTTATAACGGCCAACCATACCGATTTCAGTTTTGGATGGACCATTGATAAAGCGTATCTGTAAAGCTAACAGGTCTTGCCAGCAAAGCAGAGGTTCATCTGAGTTATTGCGGATGCATTGGGTTAAATCAGGGGTGGTAACGGCACCACGTCCAATCATCAAATCTTCACAGCCAGATTCTAGCTGGCATTGACGTGCATCAGTGTTGTTCCAGATTTCGCCATTAGCAATTACATTAATCTTCAGGGCTTCACGAATGGGTTGCAGCTGGTCCCAGAACGCAGGCGGAGTATAACCATCAGCTTTGGTACGGGCATGAACTGTCACCCAAGATGCGCCTGCATCTTCAATAGCATGCGCATTGTCCAACATAAAGTTACGGTCCATATAGCCTAAGCGCATTTTAGCCGAAACTGGAATATGGGCCGGGACTGCATCACGTACAGCTTTTACTAGCTCGTATACAACTTCTGGTTCATCTAGGAGTACAGAACCACCACGATGGCGGTTTACAGTTTTTGCCGGGCAGCCAAAATTCATATCGATTGCGGGAGCACCTAGTGTAGCAGCGCGTACCGCATTTGCCGCCAGCATTTCAGGATTATTGCCTAAAAACTGGACATGAACCGGAGTACCTGCGGCTGTTTTACCTTCAGTTTTTAATTCAGGACAATAACTGTAATAGATATGGTCGGGCAGAACAGAGTCCGTAACACGAATAAACTCGGTCACACACCAGTCAAAGCTCCCCACATGTGTGAGTACATCCCGCATAATCGGATCAGTTAAGCCTTCCATAGGCGCAAGAACAAGTTTCACAGTGTCTTACCTGGACAATGAAAAAACAGCGTTATACGCATTTTTAAGTGGGATGTCCAGAATCGAGATAAAATAAGCTTTAATAGAATTAAACTAAGTTATGAGGATCAATTAATCTACCAAACTACTTTGTATTTTAACTATTTTCTCTGTACACGACAAAAATAGATAACTCATTGAAATAATGTCATAATAATTGTTTTCTAACGACGAATACTATGACACATCTCAATGAGTTATATCTTATCTTAAACAAATATCTAAAATGGAACAAGTCACATTTAAAGTGCTTTGCGCTCATCATGCTTGTGATTATTTTAAAGCAAACATGTAATCTTTCTTCTGCATCTAAAGCCTTGCCCATCAAGTGCTTACCACAATCATTTTATCGACGTATGCAGCGCTTCTTTGCAGGTCAGTATTTTGATTATCGTCAAATTTCTCAGTTGATTTTC